>NZ_JBIXLN010000053.1:0-24098 GCF_045798555.1 Paeniglutamicibacter sp. MACA_103
CCGCCAAGGTCACGGTGGCGAAAGCCGCCGTTGCACATTTCTTCATGATTTCCCTCGGTCGTCTGTGTCTGCCGTGACGCGGTGGCGCACGGTGTCGAGCCCGATCAGATTCGATCACCGGGAAATGAATGCGGCATGAATGGCGGTTGAACCCCGCCGACGCCCTTCACCGGGTGGCCATGGAACCATCCAAGACGATGCACGGCATTAGGTCCAGAGCCATGGTTCCCCGGAGAAGCAAAATGCCTCCTTGTGCGGTTCCGGTGGAACCACACAAGGAGGCATCGGTCTTGCCTCGGGGCTGTTTACTTGCCGTCGGCCAGGTAGAAGCCGATGGCCGTGCGCATCGACTCGCGGGCACGGCGCCGGTCACCGGCGGCGTCGTAGGCCAGGGCCAGGCGGTGCCAGGACTTCCAGGACACCGGGTTGGCCTCGGCTTCTTCCTTGTACTGCACGAAGTCCTCGTCGGCGGCGGACTTGACGATGCGACCCGACGGGGTGCGCGGCAGGTTGTCCTCGGGCAGCAGGCCCTCGGTGGCCAGGATCGAGGCCATCTTCTGGGTGCGGGCGCCGAAGAGCACCTCGCGGATGAGGATCCACACGCCCACCAGCGGGACCACCAGGGCGGCGACGCCGATGACCTTGGCGATGGGTTCGTCGGCGGCGATGAAGCGGACGGCCGAGCCGAACGCTGCAACCAGGTAGAACACGAAGAGCAGCAGGATGGCGCCGACCCAGATCTTGGTTTTCATGTGTGGCTAGCGTCCCAACTCGAGGTAGCCGTCAAGGCCGTAGGTCAGCCCCGGGCGCGAGGCGACGGTGCGCAGGCCCAGCAGCACGCCGGGCATGAAGGAGGCGCGGTCGTAGGAGTCGTGGCGCAGCGTGAGCTGCTCGCCGGCCCCGCCGAGCAGGACCTCCTGGTGGGCGACCAGGCCGCGCAGGCGCACCGAGTGCACGTGGATCCCGTCGACCACGGCACCGCGGGCGCCGTCCAGCTGGGTTTCGGTGGCGTCCGGGCCCGGGGCCACGCCGGCGGCGGCGCGTTCGGCGGCAATGAGTTCGGCGGTGCGCACCGCGGTGCCCGAGGGCGCATCGACCTTGTTGGGGTGGTGCAGCTCGATGATTTCCACCGATTCGAAGTAGCGGGCAGCGGTCGCGGCGAAGGCCGAGGCCAGCACCGAGCCCAGCGCGAAGTTCGGGGCGATGAGCACACCGGTGCCGGGGTGTTCGGCCAGCAGGTTGGTGAGGGATTCGCGCTTGGCGTCGTCCCAGCCGGTGGTGCCGACGACCGAGTGCAGTCCGTGTTCCACGGCGAAGCGCACGTTGGCCTCGGTGCTCGCCGGGACCGACAGGTCCACCACGTGGGTGGCACCCGCTTCCAGGATGGTTTCCAGGGAATCGCCGCGGCCCAGCGCGGCGACAAGTTCCATGTCCGTGGCGGCGTCGACGGCCTTGACGGCCTCGGCTCCCATTCGTCCCGATGCGCCGAGGACGGCGACTTTCAGTGGTGCACTCATGACTTCTAGGGTATCGGGAAATTGCCGGGCACTTCACGTCGGTGACGGGCGCCTGCACCGCCGCCCATTGCCACGGGCGGTGAGCGGGTCTACGATTTAGAGAACAAATCGTTCTCTAAAAGGGATGGCCCCTTTGGCAACCACCGCTCCGCAACGCGCACTTCCCGGGCTGCTGCTGGCCATGGTGCTGGTGCCCCTGGACCAGACCTCGCTCACACCGGCGCTGCCCGACATCGCCGCTGAATTGGGCGGGCTGCACTTGATGCCGCTTGTCATTGCCTCCTACCTGGCGGCCGTCACCGCCGCGTTGCCCCTGGGCGGCAAGCTCGGTGACCGGTACGGCCGCAAGCCGGTGTTGTTGGCCTCCTTGGCGTTGTTCGTGGCCGGCGCCCTGGCCTGCGCCGCATCGGGTTCCTTTGCCCTGTTCGCCGCCGCCCGCGTGGTCCAGGGCCTGGGCGGCGGAGGTCTGATGATCGGCGCCCAAGCCACCCTCGGGGACCTGATCAGCCCGCGGGAACGCGGCCGCTATCTGGGCTGGTTCGGCGTCGCCTATCTGGTGCCGGCCGTAGCCGGTCCACTGGTCGGCGGTGTCCTGGTCCAGGCCCTCTCCTGGCGCTGGATCTTCCTTCTGCCCGCTCCGCTGGGGCTGGCCGCCCTGGTGCTGGTCCACTCCACGGTGCACCTGCCCAGGCCCGTGGCCGGGCGCCGCTTCGACACCGCCGGCACCCTGGCCCTCGCCGGGCTGGTCGTCGCGGTGGTCGCACTGGCCGGCGCGCTGTCCGGCCCCGCCGCCCCGCCCTGGGTGGTGGCGGCGTCGCTGCTCCTGCTGGCCGCCGCGGGCACCTGGTGGGCGCACTCGCTGCGCCACGCCGAGGACCCTGTCCTGCCGCCGGGCATGCTGCGGCGGCGCGGCGTGCTGGTCCCCCTGCTGCTCAGTTTCACCGTGGGCTTCGCCCTGCTGGGCATTCTCAGCTACATGCCCGCCCTGGCCCGCCTGGGCCTGGGCCTGGACCCGGTGTCCGCGGGCCTGGTGATCACCGCGACGATGCTCGGGGCCATCCTGACCATGTCCCTCTCGGGGCGCAGGATTTCTGCCACCGGCCACTACCGGCGCTATCCGATATTCGGCACGGCGCTGATGGCCGTCGCCGCCCTGGCCCTCGGAGTGCGCGGGGCGGAGCTGGATGTGCCGGAACTGGCGGTTTTGCTCTTCACCCTGGGCCTCGGGGTCGGGCTGGTCATGCAGGTGGTGATGCTCGCCGCCCAGAACGCCGCCGATGTCCGGGACCTGGGGGCGGCGACCTCGGGGGTCCTGTTCAGCCGGCAGATCGGAGCCAGCATCGGCGCGGCCCTGATCGGCACCTTGATCACGGCGGGTTTCGCTTCACGGCTCCCGCCCGGCATCCCCGGTGCGGCCACGATGGGTCCGGCGGCCATGGCCTCCTTGCCGCCGCCGCTGGCCGAACAGGCCGGTGCCGCCTTCGCCGGCGCGGTGCCCGCCGCGATCCTCGCCGTGGTCCCGATCCTGTTCCTCGCCTTCCTGCTGGCCCTGGCCCTCCCCGCCCTGCACCTGCGCAGCTCGACCCCTCCCCCACTCACCACGACCAAGGACGCACCCATGAATGCCACCGCCCCCGATCCCCTGACCCCGATCCTGCCCCTGTCCGCGCTCGGCCCCGGGGACCTGGCCGTTGCCGGCGGCAAGGCGGTAAATCTGGGCGAACTGCTGCGCGCCGGGTTTGAAATCCCCGACGGCTTCGTCGTGACCACGGCCGCCTACGGCGTCGTTGCCGGGCTGGCCGGGGTGCCGGCGCTGCTGGAGGACTCCGCCGGTGATCCGGAACCCGAGGCGCTGCGCCGGGCCCTGCTGGAAACCCCGATCCCCGCACCGCTGGCCGATTCGATCACCGCCGCCTACCGCCGATTGGGCGACCGTGTCCCGGTGGCGGTGCGATCCAGCGCCACCGCCGAAGACCTGCCCGGAGCGGCCTTCGCGGGCCAGCAGGACACCTTGCTGAACGTGATCGGCGTGCCTGAGGTCCTCGACGCGGTCCGCCGGTGCTGGGCCTCGCTGTTCACCGACCGTGCCGTCGCCTACCGTCGCGAACGCGGCATCGACCCGGCCGAGGTGCAGATCGCCGTGGTCATCCAGGCGATGGTCTTCCCCGAGGTCGCCGGTGTCATGTTCACCGCCGATCCGGTCAGTGGCGCCCGCGACCGGGTTGTCATCAACGCCGGTGCCGGCCTGGGAGAATCGGTGGTCTCCGGGCTGGTCACCCCGGACCGCTACACCCTCGACGCCGAGGGGCGCGTGCTGGACCGCAGCCCGGGCCGCGGCGAGGTCCAGATCCGCGCGGTGGACGGCGGCGGGGTGCAAAGGATCGAGGCAGGCCACGCAACCGGCGACGCCCTGCTCACGGACCTCCAGCTGGCCGGGCTCGCACGCGAGGCCCGGCGCATCGCCGAGCACTTCGGCCGGCCGCAGGACATCGAGTGGGCCGTGGCCCGGGGCAAGGCCTGGATCGTGCAGGCCAGGGCGATGACCGCCCTGCCGCCGGACACCCCGCCGCTGAACCGGATCCACCGGTTGGAAGCGGCGATCCTTATGGAGTACCTGCCCCAGCGTCCATACCCGCTGGATGTCACCACGCAACTCGAGCACGGCCCGGCCGGGTTGATGCGCGACATGGCCGTCTACTACGGGCTGCGCGGCGCCTTCGAGAACTACCTGCGGGAGCTGGACGGCGTAGTGGTCGAACTGGTGCCGCCCTCCCCGCGACCCACGCCGAAGGCGCTGCTCACCCCGCTGAAGCTGGTGCGCAAGGCCCGGCGCCACCGCCCGGCGCAGTGGATGGAGGACCCCCGGCAGTTGGCTTATCTGGCCGAGGTCGGCTCGCTGGAGGAGCTGGACCTGGCGGCCCTGGACTGGACCGCGTTGTGCGCGGTGCCCGTGCGGGCCCTTGCCACCCAGGCCTATTGCCGGGACCTGCGCATCGACTACCTGCCCGCCAGCGGCCTGGCGGTCGCCCGCCTGGCCGTGGCCTCGGCCCTGCTCGGGCGCCGCCGTCTGGTGCCGTCGCTGCTCGGCGGTGCCAGGACCCGCACCGAGGATTCCAACCTCGCCCTGGCCGCACTGGCCTCGAGGGTTAGCGCCGACCCCGCACTGGCCTCCCTGCTGGCCACGCAGGACGCCGCCACGGCCTGGCAGGAGTTGAAGGCGGGAAACGGGTTCGGAGACTTCACCGCGGCCATGGACCGGTTCCTGGCCGAGTACGGGCGACGGGAGACCGCCTCGCCCCTGCTCGTCTCCCCGCCGACCCTGGCCGAGTCCCCCGGCCTGGTGCTCGGCATGGTCCAGTCCCTGGTCCAGGCCCCGGACGCCCGCTCTGTTCCTCCCTCCAGCTCTTCCTCCGCTCTGGACGAATTGCTGCGCCACCCCCTGTTGCGCACCGCCGGAGCCCGCAAGCGGGTGGGACACTGGGTGCGCGCCGCCCGGGAGGGAGTCGCGTTCCGCGAGGATTCACACTTCTACTTCACCGCCGCCCTGCCCACGCTGCGCCGCTCATTGCTGGAAATCGGCCGCCGGCTCACCGACGCCGGGGTGCTGAAGGAGCCCTTCGAGGTGTTCCACCTCCGCTGGGAGGAGATCGCAGCGATCGGCGAACCGCACACCTTGGATGCCGCGCAGCGCGAACACCTGGTGGCCCTCGTCGCCCGGCGCGCGGCCGCACGGGCCGCCCTGGCCGGGGTGCCGCTGATCAATCCGGCCCGGGTCTTCCCCGCGAGCCCGGGCGAGGCCCTGGCTACCGGGACGCCGGCCGGGGCAGGCATCGCCACCGGCCTCGCCCGGATCATCCGCGAGCCGGCGGACTTCGACCGGCTCGGCAACGGCGAGGTCCTGGTCTGCCCCTACACGAATCCCGCCTGGACGCCGCTCTTCCAGCGCGCCGCCGCGGTGGTGGTTGACACCGGATCCCCCGCCTCGCATGCGGCCATCGTGGCCCGGGAATACGGGCTGCCGGCGATCACCGGGACGGGCAACGGGACAAGCCTGATCGCCGACGGCCAGGCCGTCACCGTGGACGGCGCCCGCGGCACGGTCATGCCCGCCAAGACCGGGGATGAGCGGCGATGAACGCACCGGACCACCGCAGCCGGCCCCGTCGGCGCGGGGAACTCCTGGTCACCGCCATCCTGCAGGCAACGATCGAGGAACTCGACGCCCACGGGTACGCCGCACTGAGCATGGACTCGGTGGCCGCGCGGGCCTCGGCGAGCAAGGCGTCCATCTACCGGCGTTGGGACTCGAAGGCCGCCATGGTCATGGACGCGGTCTATCGCCACACCCCGGAACCGGGCGACCTCCCCGATACGGGAACGCTGCGTGAAGACCTCATGGCCCTGCTGCGCCTGAGTGCCCTGGCCCTGGGCGGTCCGGCCGGTGCTGCCCTGCGCGGCCTGATCGCCGAGTCGCTGCCCCGGGCCGGACAACTGCGGGAGATCCGCATGCACTCCCGCGGCCGCAACCGCCAGCTGATGGCCGAGGTGCTCAACCGCGCGGCCGAGCGCGGCGAGATCTCCCCCGAAGCCATCGTGGACTCCCGGCTGGAGGTGGGTGCGGCCCTGCTGCGCAACCACGTCCTGTTGCAGGACCGGGAGCTCGATGACCACCTGCTGGCGGAGATCGTCGACGACGTGCTCCTGCCACTGTTCGCCACGGCACCGCATCGGGCGTGACCACGTCGAGTGCTGGCGTTAGCTGACGGCCTTCTTCAGCAGCTCCACCAGTTGCTTCTGGTCATCTGCGCTCAGCTTGGTCACCGCGAAGGAGCTCGGCCAAAAGTTGCCTTCGTCAAGGTTCGCATCCGGCTGGAAGCCGATGGTGGCGTAGCGGACCTTGAACTTGGCGGCGCTCTGGAAGAACACCACGACCTTGCCATCGGCGTTGGTGTAGGCCGGCATGCCGTACCAGGTCTTCGCCCCGAGGTCCGTGTGCTTCTTGACCAACTCGTGCAGGGTCTCGGCCAATTCCCGGTCGGTCCCGGTCATCTCGCCGATGGCGGCGAGGCACGCCGCTTCCAGGTCGGCCGCGGCCTTTGAAGCCTTGGCTTCGGCTGCAGCGGCCCGCATGGCTGCCTTTTCCTCTTTGCTGAAGGTGGTGCTCATGGCGATTTCCTTTCAATGATCTGCTTTACCAGACCCACTCTAGGCGGAGCCACGGATGGGCGCTTCTTGATTCCTGCTCGACTTGGTTGGCATCGCGGGGATGCGCTCGGGGAATCTTGTAGCGGGCCGTAGACAGGGAAGAAGTTATTCCAAGACCGCTTCGGAGAAAAGTGCGCCGCGTCCGGCTGGCCCTTGGCTTGGTGCAATGACTTGAGGCCATTCCCAATTCCTGAACCATGAACATTAATTTCGGCGCTGCCCACCCCAGGGATCTCTTCCGTCGTGCCCTTGGCCGAGCAGTGGGACGGATCGGCGGCGGCAACGTGCGAGCGCCCGCACGTTGCCGCCAGGTACACGAATCATGATCTTGCCATGACGCCATTCAACTAGCGCCCAACAAAACGTTGAATCCCTGCCGCGGGAATCCATGCTTGTTCCTCTCACGGTGTGGCATGGACCCACTGACTCACTGACGGGATGGACCACGCGCCAATCGCGGCCGTCCCGTCCGGCGTCATCAAGGCAGCTGCCCCCTTCAGAACCTCGAGGCGGCGGCACGAAGGGCGCGGGCAAAGAGGTCTGCGTCGTCCATCGTGTTGTATAGCGCGGGTGTCACGCGGACGACTTCGCCGCGTTCCACACCGCCGCGGCGGACGGTGAAGACGCCCCATTCATCGCTCAGGTACTGGGTGATGGCCGTGGACTGGGCGGAGGTGGTGTTGCCTTGGATCCGGAACGACGTCAGGGCTCCGTACATGCCCGGATCCTCGGGTGTGAGGATCTGCAGGTTAGGCACGTCGAGGACCTGGTGCACCCAGCGGTCCCGGAGCAGGCGCAGGCGGGCCTGCTTGTTGGCGGCGCCCACGGCACGGTGGAAGTCCAACGCGGCAGGCACGGCGAGGAGGTTCGCGGAATTGGCCGTGCCGGTATGGATCCGCGAGCGGACGTCATTGGCACCGTAGTCCTCGTCCGCGAAATGCCTGTCGATGTCGGCGAGCCGATCCTTGCGAATGTAGAGGAAACCTACGCCCAACGGGGCACCGATCCACTTATGCAGGTTGAAGCCGATGAACGGGCTCTTCAGGTCGGCGACGTTGAAGTCCAGCTGGCCCCAGGAGTGGGCGGCATCGACCACGGTGTCGACGCCGCGCGCGGCGGCCATCTCGGAGATTTCGGCGATCGGCGGGACCAGCCCGGTGCGATGCGAGACATGGGTCAGAAGCAAGAGCTTGATCTTGGGGTTGTCCGTGAGCAGACGCTCGTAGTAGTCCAAGACGGACTGGCGGGTGGCCGGCTCGGGGATGGCCGTGCGGATAACCTCGACGCCACGACGCTCGCGCAGCCAGTTCATCGCGTATTGCATCGAGTCGTAGTCCAAGTCCGCGTAGGCAACGGCATCGCCCGGTGCGAGTTTGTTGTACCCGCCGATGAGCGCCTGCAGCGCTTCGGTGGCACCCCGGGTCACGGCGATCTCATCGACCGAGCATCCCAGCTCGGCAGCGATCCGCTCGCGCACCGCCGACATCTCTTTCCCGAAATCGCGGCGCATGAACCAGGAGTTTTCCTCCTGGATCCGAGCGGTCGCCTGGGCGTAGGCGGTCCTCACGTTGGTCGGGTTTGCTCCGAAGTAGCCGTTTTCGAAGTTGACCGTCGCATCGGTCATCTTGAAGTGGTTGGCCACCTGCTTCCAGTACTTCTCATCCCCGGCGATCTTGTCCGCTGAACCGTTCGGGGCGGTCGGAAGTTTGCCGCCCGCCGGGATAGCAGCGGCGGAGGAGGCTGCGGGCCTGGCCACCAGTCCGGCCAGGGCGATGGCTCCCACCCCGGCCGAGCCGGAGAGCATTCGTCTGCGATCAAAATCCATGGGGGAGCTCTCCTCGAGTCTGCGACACGCCCCGCGGCGGGCGGCACCCCATCCTCTCCCCTGCGGGTGTCCCCCGTCTGGCCTGCAGGTTTACGCGGGTCAAACAAATGGCCAACGGCGGACACAACAGGCCGGTCCCTAGAATTGCAGACACGGACAACGGCAGAGGGGGTCACCGGAGCATAGGCATTCCGGCAACCCCCTCAGTCGTGCTAGCTGGCGTCGACGACGTTCCAGCTGCGGTCCTCGCGGTTCCAGGCCACCGAGGCGTCGCGCAACTTGCGCAGGGACTTCAGGACGTCGCGGTTGATGGCCGGATGCCCGTTTTCATTCGTGTAGACCCACTCGTCGCCGAAGGCCTCCGCGATGCGGGGCACCAGGGCTTCCTGGTGGACGGTCTTTTCTTTGTGGATCGCGTCAAGGATCCACTGGGCAATTTCTGGTGCATTGGTCATCTACTCAGGGTACCGGCGCGCAGGACGCACCACACAACGCGCGCCTGTTGGAACGCCTCGGGTTCAGGCGCTGCCCACCCACTCGACCTCGCCGTCGGCGAAGAACTGTTCCTTCCACACCGGCACGTGGGCCTTGACGGTTTCCACCAGGTCCCGGCAGGCGTCGAAGGCGGCCCCGCGGTGGGCCGCGGCGGCCGCGGCCACCAGGGCGGCGTCCCCGATGTGCAGCTCCCCCACCCGGTGCGCGGCCCAGAGCCGGGCCCCGGGGTGCCGGGAGGCGACCTCGGCCACGAGCTCCACCATGCGCGCCGGGGCGCTGGGGTGGGCGCTGTAGGTCAGCCGCAGCACCTCGCGGCCGCCGTCGTGGTTGCGCACGATGCCGCCGAAGGTGACCACGGCGCCGGTGAAGTCGGACTCGACGGCGTCCCAGGCGGTGTCCACGTCGATGGGGGTGTCGCTGATGCCGGCGAAGACCGCTTCCCCGGGTGACTGCTTCCCGCTAGTGGGCATGGCGGCCCTCCAGCTGGTCGCAGATGTGGGTGAGCAGCGGGGCCAGCACCGTGAGCCCGTCCATGACCCCGGAGGGGGAACCGGGCAGGTTCACGATGAACGTTTCCCCGGCGATGCCCGCGTGCCCGCGGCTCAGCGCGGCCATCGGGGTCTTCTCCCTGCCGGTGGCGCGCAGCGCCTCCATGATGCCGGGGACCATGCGGTTGAGCAGCGGTTCGGTTTCTTCCGGCGTCATGTCGTCGGGGCTCAGCCCGGTGCCGCCGGAGGTGATGATGACGCTCGGCTTGGACAGCAGCAGCCCCTGCAGCGCCGCGCCGACGGAGGGTCCGTCCGGCACGACGATGGCGGGGATGACGTCGAAGTTCTGTTCCTGGAGCCAGTCGGCAATGACCGGGGCGCTGGCATCCTCGTAGACGCCCAGGGCGGCACGGGTGGAAGAGATCAGGATGGCGGCCTTGCGTGGGGCCCCCAGTGGTTCGCAGGCGCTCATGCGCGTATGTCTCCTTCGGGGTCGGGAAGTTGTTGTGGGGTGATGTCCCAGGATCCGGACTTGCCGCCGGACTTCGCCAGCACGCGCATGTCGGTGATGCTTGCATGCTTGTCGACGGCCTTGATCATGTCATACAGGGCCAGGGCCGCGGTGCTCACCGCGGTCAGCGCCTCCATCTCGACCCCGGTGACCCCGCGGGTCTTCACCGTGGCAAGGATGCGCACGCGGTCCACGGCGTCCAGCTCGAAGTCGACCGTCACCTTGGAGATCGGCAGCGGGTGGCACAGCGGGATCAGCTCGGAGGTTTTCTTGGCTCCCATGATCCCGGCGATGCGGGCCACGGCGAGCGCGTCCCCCTTGGGCATTCCCGAAGAGGAAACCAGGGCCATGACCTCTTCGGTGGTGTGCACCCAGGCCTCGGCGGTGGCTTCCCGGCTGGTTTCGGCCTTGGCACTGACATCGACCATGTGGGCGCTGCCGTCGGCGCGCACGTGCGAGAGCTTCCCGCCGGAAGGTTCGGGTGTTTCCTGTTGGCTCATGAGCCGTCTCCAATGATCAGTGCCTGCACGTCGCTTCCCGCGGGCAGGGTGGTGGTGTCTTCGTCAATGAGGATGAGGGCGTTGCTGGCGGCCAATGCGGCCAGGAGGTGCGAGGAGGAACCGCCGACGGGCGTGACGGTGCCGCCTGTGTGGCTTCCACGGCGTACCTGCAGCTTGCCGGGAACCGATTCCAGGTCCTCGGTGAGCGTGGCGGTAGTCAGGACGCGTTCGGGCAGGCCGAGGCCCGCGGCCAGCACCGGGCGGATGAACATCTCGAAGCTGACGTAGGCGCTGACCGGGTTCCCGGGAAGCGCAATGAAGGCCACCGGTGCGCACCCGGGCAGGGTAAGGGTTCCGGAGCCTTGGGGCCCTCCCGGCTGCATGGCCACGGAGCCGAAGTCAATGCCGTGCTCGCCGAGCACCGCCTTGACCACGTCGAAGGCCCCCTTGGAGATCCCCCCGCTGCTGAGCACCAGGTGATAGGGCTGCCCGCCGGCCTGCAGCGCGGCGGAGAGGGAGGAGGTGAAATCCGCCGGCGAGTCGTCCAGCACGCCCGCGGTCGTGACGTCGCACCCGGCGGCCTGCAGCGCCGAGTGCAGCAGCGTGGTGTTGGCGTCGTGGATCTGCCCCGGTCCCAGCTCCCCGCCCGGGGCCACCAGCTCGTCCCCGGTGGACAGCAGCAGCACCCGGAGCCGGGCGAAGACCTGCAGCTCGGCCAGGCCCAGTCCCGCGGCCACGCCCAAGGCCGTGGGGCCCAGCCGGGTTCCTATCCCCAGGACCGGCGCACCCTCGGCGATGTCGCTGCCGCGGGCACGCACGTAGTTGCCCACAGGACTCGAGTCCGGCAGCCCCACGGTGAATCCCGCGGAGAGCTCGGCGGTGGTGGGAAAGCGGTCGGGGTCCGCCGCCTCGATGGGTATGACCGTGTTGGCCCCCGCAGGCATCGGGGCACCGGTCATGATCGGCGCGGCCGTCCCCCGTACCAGTGCCTCGGCACTTTGGCCCGCGGCGATGGGGGCGACGACCCGCAACGGGCCGGAACCCAGGTCGCTTGAGTGCACCGCGTACCCGTCCATCTGGGAGTTGTCCCAGGGCGGCAATGCGCGGGGGGCCACCAGGTCGCCGGCCAGGGTCCGGCCCAGCGCCCGGCCCAGCTCCACGGGCTCGCTGCCGGCACCCCGCAGCGCGGGCGCCAACAAATCCTCAATGGCTTCCAGGTGCCCGCGGACACTGCGGCGAAATGGTGGTCTCATGCCTTCCATCCTAGGTCGGGGTCCGGGTGCCGCGCTCATTTATGCAGGAGGCGGCCGGGCCCCGTCACCGATGTCCCATGGAACGAGTACTCCTGCAATGCGCTGTCCGCGAAGGGCGGCGCCACATACGGGGCAATGTCACCTGCCTTGGACTACCCTCGATATATGGCGACGAACACAGAAACACCCCGCAGCACCGTCAGCCTGCCCATGCCCACCATCCTCACCCCGGCACCCGCAGACTCCCCCGGACTCAGCGACAGGTTCGGCCGGCAGGCCACCGACCTGCGCATCTCCCTGATCGACAAGTGCAACCTGCGCTGCACCTACTGCATGCCCGCCGACGGGCTGGCCTGGCTGCCCAAGTCCAAGCTGCTGACCCTGGAGGAAATCACCCGGATCGTGCGCATCGGCGTCCGCGACCTCGGCGTGCGCGAACTGCGCCTCACCGGCGGAGAACCCCTGGTCCGCGTGGACCTGGCCCAGATCATCGCCGCGGTCCGGGCCGAGCACCCGGAGCTGCCGGTCTCGCTGACCACCAACGGGGTGGGGCTGGCCAAGAAGGCCGCCGCGCTCAAGGAGGCCGGGCTCACCCGCATCAACGTCTCCCTCGACACCCTGCACGCCGAGACCTTCGCCAAGCTCACCCGGCGCGACCACATTGACTCGGTCTTCGCCGGCATCGACGCCGCCCTGGCCGCCGAGCTGGCGCCGGTGAAGATCAACGCGGTCCTGATGCGCGGGATCAACGACGAGCAGGCACCCGAGCTGTTGGCCTGGGCCCTGGAGCGCGGCCTGGAGCTGCGCTTCATCGAGCAGATGCCGCTGGACGCCGACCACGTGTGGCGCAAGGACAACATGGTCACCGCCGCGGACCTGCGCGCCTACCTGCAAACCCGCTTCCGCCTCTCCCCCGACACCCGACCGCGCGACGGCGCACCGGCCGAACGCTTCCTGGTCTCCACCCACGCGGACCCGGAGACGATCCTGGGCGCAGTGGGCATCATCGCCTCGGTCTCCGAGCCCTTCTGCTCCGACTGCAAGCGCACCCGCATCACCGCCGAGGGCAAGGTCATGAGCTGCCTGTTCTCCCGCGAGGAAACCGACCTCTCCGCGCTGCTGCGCGACGGCTCCGATGATCGGGCGATCGCCGAGCGCTGGCGCGCCGCGATGTGGGGCAAGCCGCGGGCCCACGGCATGGACCACACCGGGCTCGGCTCCAAGGACTTTGTACAATCGGACCGCTCCATGAGCGCCATCGGAGGATAATGCGCATTCGATACTTCGCCGCCGCCGCCCAGGCCGCCGGCACCACCGAGGAACGACTCGACCTGCTTCAGTTGCCCGGCGCCACGCTCGGCAGCGTGCTCGAGCACCTGGCCGCCCGCACCCCCGCCACTGCGGTCCCCGACGGGCCGCTGCTGCGCCGCACCACCTCGCTGGGCACCGTGCTGGGCCGCTGCAGCTTCCTGGTCAACGGCGTGAGCGAACAGGACCACGCCCGTGCCCTGCGCCCCGGCGACCAGCTGGACGTGCTCCCGCCCTTCGCCGGCGGCTAAGCACCCCCAGGCAAAAAGAAGGCGGTCCGCTTTCCGGGAATTCCCGAAAAGCGGACCGCCTTCGCCGTTACGGCAGGGTACCGCTAGCTGCGGTCGCCCACGGCGTCCCGCTCGAGGTTGGACATGCGGCTGGAGCCCATGACGTCCCCGGCCTTCCAGTCCGCCCAGCCCGGGCGGTCCTTCATGAACTGCTCGATGTCGTCCTTGGTGGCCTCGAGCTTCGGGTCGTGCTTGAGGTACCAGCGGGTCTCGCGGGCAATCATGCCGGAGAGGATCAGCAGGCCGATCAGGTTCGGGATGGCCATCAGCCCGTTCATCATGTCGGAGAAGTTCCACACGGCGGTGAGCTGGGTGGTGCAGCCCACGTAGACGACCAGCGAGAAGACCACGCGGAACGGCATGACCGCCTTGCGTCCGAGGAGGCGCTCGATGTTGCGCTCACCGTAGTAGGACCAGCCCAGGATGGTGGAGAAGGCGAACATGACCAGGCCGATGGTCACGATCCAGTGCCCCCACTGGCCCGGCAGGCCGAAGGTGAAGGCGTGGCCTGTCATAAGCGATGCGGAGATCTGCTCGCCGGTTTCCGGGTCGACGTAGTTCCAGGCACCGGTGGTGATGATGACCAGCCCGGTGCAGGTGACCACGATGATGGTGTCGATGAAGGTCTGGGTCATGGAGACCAGGCCCTGGCGCACCGGGTGGGTGGTCTGGGCCGCCGCGGCGGCGATGGCCGCCGAGCCCATGCCCGACTCGTTGGAGAAGATGCCGCGGGCCACGCCGAACTGCACGGCAATGATGATGGCCGAACCGGCGAAGCCGCCGACCGCGGAGGTGCCGGTGAAGGCCTCGGTGAAGATCTGGCCGATGGCCGCCGGGATCGCACCGACGTTGGCGATCAGGATGTAGATGGCGGCAGCGACGTAGAAGACGATCATGATCGGCACGAAGCCGGCGGTGACTTTGCCGATGGACTTGATGCCGCCCACCAGGACAATCATGGCCAGGACGGTGAGCACCAGGCCGGTGGTCCAGGTCGGGACGTTGAAGGAGTTCTCCAGGTTGGCCGCGATCGAGTTGCCCTGGGTCATGTTGCCGATGCCGAAGCAGGCCAGCGTTGCGGCGATGGCGAAGAACAGGGCCAGGAACTTGCCGAAGGGGCCCCTGATGCCGCGCTCCAGGTAGTACTGCGGTCCGCCGGACTTCTCCCCCGCGGCGTCGGTGCCGCGGTAGCGCACACCCAGGTAGGCCTCGGAGTACTTAGAAGCCATGCCGAGCAGGCCGGTGACCCACATCCAGAACAGGGCTCCGGGGCCGCCGATGCCGATGGCCGTGGCCACGCCGACGATGTTTCCGGTTCCGACGGTGGCGGCCAGTGCGGTGGTCAACGCCTGGAACTGGGAGATGTCTCCCTCGGACCCGGCGTCCTTGCGCTTGAGCAGCCCAAGGCGCAGCGCGACCCCGAGCTTGAGGAATTGCAGTCCGCCCAGGCGGAAGGTCAGGTAAAGCCCGGTGCCAAGCAGCAGCGGGATCAGCATGAAGGGTCCCCAGATGACGCTACTGATGTCACCGAGGAGTGTTGCGAGATCGTCCATAGGAATAGGCCCCATTTTCTCGTGCGAGTGATCGAATGCGAGCGTGACTAGTGTCACAAGGCACCCATCCTACGTTACGTCCCACGTCCGGGGGCCAATTGTCCGTTACGCCCTGATGAACCAAGACGAACGGTGGCAATTTGGAGATAAGCGGTTGGATTCGTCTCCCGGAACACAAAAAAGGACCGCCCTCGTCCCGAAACGGGAAAAGGGCGGTCCCTGAAGGCAGAGTGTCGATTCGCCTTACATGCCGAAGTCGGCCGGGCTGTCGAACGGCCCCACCACGGTGATGGTGCGCGGACGCGAGGCCAGCAGCGCCGCCAGTTCCTGCACCTGTGCCGGAGTGACGGCCTTGACGCGGGCCAGCGACTCGTCGATGTCGTGGAAGACGCCGGTGACCAGCTCGGCACGGCCCAGGCGCGACATGCGCGATCCCGGATCCTCCAGGGCCAGCACCATGCCTCCGGAGAGCTGGCCGACTGCCTTGCGCAGCTCCTCGTCGGTGATGCCGTCCGCCGCAAGCTTGTCCAGCTCTTCGCCCAGCAGCTTGATCACGCGCTCGGTCTTGGCCGGGGCGCAGCCGGCGTACATGCCGAAGTAGCCGGCGTCGGAGTACGCGGCGGAGAACGAGTAGGTGGAGTACACCAGCCCGCGCTTCTCGCGGATCTCCTGGAACAGTCGCGAGGACATCCCGCCGCCGAGGATCGCGTTGAGCACGCTCATCACGTGCCGGCGCTCGTCGGTGGCCACGATGCCCGGGCAGCCCATGATGATGTTGACCTGCTCGACCGGGCGGCGGATCACGTCGATGCGCTCGGAGCCGGTGATTTCCACCGGCACCGTGGCGCGGCGGGGCACCGGCGAGGCACCTTCCTCCAGCTCCCAGCCCGCGGTGCGCAGGGCCTTGAGGACCAGGTCGCAGACCTCGTCGTGGTCCAGCGAGCCCGCGGCGGTGATGACAAGCTCGTCGGGGGTGTAGAAGCGCCGGTAGTGCTCCCAGACTGCGTCGCGGCCGATGCCGGTGATGGCCTCGGGGGTGCCGCCGATGGGGCGGCCCAGGGAGTGGTGGCCCATGACGGCCTCGACGAAGCGCTCGTGCGCGACGTCTCCCGGATCATCCGCGTCCATCGCAATCTCTTCGAGGATCACGTCGCGTTCCTGCTCGAGTTCATTGGGATCGATCACCGCGGAGGTGACCATGTCGGCAATGACATCGATGGCCATGGGCAGATCGGAGTCCAGCACGCGGGCGAAGTAGCAGGTGCTTTCCTTCGCCGTGGCCGCGTTCGACTCGCCGCCGACCTCGTCGAATGCAGAGGCGATTTCCAGCGCCGTGCGGCGCTTGGTGCCCTTGAACAGCAGGTGCTCCAGGAAGTGGGTGGAACCGTGCTGGCCGTCCTGCTCGTCGCGGGACCCGACGGCCACCCAGAAGCCGATGGTGGCCGAACGCTGGCCGGGCATGGCCTCGGTCAGCACGCGAACGCCACCTGGCAGGACCGAGCGGCGCACCAGCGCGCCACCGACCTCGCCGTGGACGATGGTGGTGTCCCCCGCCTCGATCGGGGCCGTGGCGTCGGCGACGCCCCGCTCCCCCGCCGGTGCGGGAGACATTCCAAAGCCGTTGAGCGGCAGGGGAATCATGACCACAGAAAACATCCTTACTGTCCGCCTGGTTTGACTGCGGAGCAATGGGTGAATCGCGCGCAGTGGCACGCGAAAGGCATTACCCCATTCTTCCACAGGGCCATCCAATCACTGCCAACACATGAGCGGTCTCTCACCGCTCGCTCCCCCGCGCCGAAAGACCGCCGAGTATCAGCCGTCTGGGCATAGAAAAATCCCGGCCCACCAAGTGGTGGGCCGGGATTCTTAGCCTAGAAGACTAGGGTCTGACTACTCAGCGGCTTCGACGAGCTCATCCTCGGCAACAACCGGGGCAAGCGAAAGCTTTCCACGATCGTCGACCTTGGTGATTTCGACCTGCAGCTTCTGGCCCACGGAGACAACGTCTTCGACGTCGTCCACGCGCTTGCCACCGGCGAGCTTGCGCAGCTCGGAGATGTGCAAGAGGCCATCCTTGCCCGGGGTCAGCGAAACGAACGCACCGAAGGTGGTCAGCTTCACGACGGTGCCGAGGTAACGCTCGCCGATCTCAGGAACCTGAGGGTTGGCGATGGCGTTCACCGCGGAGCGTGCGGCTTCTGCCGACTCCCCGTTGGTGGCGCCGATGAGGACGGTTCCGTCGTCCTCGATGGAGATATCCGCTCCGGTATCCTCCTGGATCTGGTTGATCATCTTGCCCTTCGGGCCGATGACCTCGCCGATCTTGTCTACGGGGATCTTCACGGAGATGATCCGCGGAGCGTAGGTGGAGAGCTCGTCCGGGGTGTCAATGGCCTGGTTCAGGACATTGAGGATGTGCAGACGGGCTTCGCGGGCCTGGGTAAGCGCAGCTGCCAGGACCGATGCCGGGATGCCGTCGAGCTTGGTGTCAAGCTGGATGGCGGTGATGAACTCGGAGGTACCTGCAACCTTGAAGTCCATGTCGCCCATGGCGTCTTCGGCGCCGAGGATGTCGGTCAGGGCCGCGTAGCGGGTCTGGCCGTCAACTTCGTCGGACACCAGGCCCATGGCGATGCCGGCGACGGCTGCGCGCAGCGGCACACCGGCGTTCAGCAGCGACAGGGTCGATGCGCAGACCGAGCCCATGGAGGTCGAGCCGTTGGAGCTCAGCGCCTCGGAGACCTGGCGGATGGCGTACGGGAATTCCTCACGCGACGGCAGCACCGGCATGATGGCGCGCTCTGCAAGTGCACCGTGGCCGATTTCGCGGCGCTTGGGGCTACCCACGCGGCCGGTCTCACCGGTGGAGTACGGCGGGAAGTTGTAGTTGTGCATGTAGCGCTTGCGCGTTACCGGCGACAACGAGTCGATCTGCTGTTCCATCTTGAGCATGTTCAAGGTGGTGACGCCCATGATCTGGGTTTCGCCACGCTCGAAGATCGCCGAACCGTGGACGCGGGGAAGAACCTCGACCTCGGCGGTGAGCTTGCGGATGTCGGACAGGCCGCGGCCGTCCATGCGGATCTGGTCGGTCAGGATGCGCTGGCGCACGACCTGCTTGGTGACCGCGCCGAAGGCCTTGGAGATCTCGCCTGCGCGGGTCTCGAAGGCGGTTCCCTCGGCGGCGAGCTCGGCAACGACCTCGTCCTTGAAGGCGGAAGAAGCGTTGTCGCGCTCCTGCTTACCGGCGATCTGGTAGATCTCGGTGAGCTTGGCGGTGGCCTTGGCCTCGACGGCTGCGTAGGCGTCGTCCTCGAAGTCGCGGAAGACCGGGAACTCGACGGTCGGCTTGGCGGCGCGGGCTGCCAGGTCTGCCTGTGCCTCGCACAGTGCCTTGATGAACGGCTTTGCAGCCTCAAGGCCCTGGGCAACAACCTCTTCGGTCGGGGCGGTGGCGCCCTGTTCCTTGATGAGGTTCCAGGAGTTGTCGGTGGCCTCGGCCTCGACCATCATGATGGCAACGTCGTCGCCGGCGATGCGGCCGGCAACAACCATGTTGAACACGGCGTTTTCCAGCTGGCTGTGCTTCGGGAAGGCAACCCATTGGGCACCGTTTCCGTCGTCAACCAGGGCAACGCGGACGCCGCCGATCGGGCCGGAGAACGGCAGGCCCGAGAGCTGGGTCGACATCGAGGAAGCGTTGATGGCCACCACGTCGTAGAGCTCGTCCGGGTTGATCGCCAGAACGGTGACCACGATCTGGACCTCGTTGCGCAGGCCCTTGACGAAGGCCGGGCGCAGCGGGCGGTCCATCAGGCGGCAAGCCAGGATGGCTTCGGTCGACGGGCGACCTTCGCGGCGGAAGAAGCTGCCCGGGATGCGGCCGGCAGCATACATGCGCTCCTCGACGTCCACGGTCAGCGGGAAGAAGTCGAAGCCCTCGCGCGGGTGCTTGCCGGCGGTGGTTGCCGAGAGGAGTGCGGTGTCTTCGTCGATGTAGACCATGGCTGCACCTGCAGCCTGCTGGGCCAGACGGCCGGTTTCGAAGCGGATAACGCGCTTGCCGTACCGACCGTTGTCGATCACGGCCTCTGCGAATTGAATTTCTGGACCCTCCATGTGGGGGCTTTCCTTTCGATCGCTCCCAAGACACAAGCGTGCTGGTGTTCCTTGCCCGGATCTGGTCTTCGATCGAGACTCGCGCTATGGGTAGATACCTGAGCGAAAGCCACTACCGAGGACCGCGATCTACGCGGCGTGGACCTGCTGTGCGTGGTCCGGGGAGTAATTGTTTGTTGTGGTTTTCCGCAATACACGGAGAACCACGTATAAGACTACCGGGAATCCGGGAAAGGTGCAGTTCTGCACACCGCACCGTAATGGCAGCTGCTCCTACAGAACCAAACATCGGGTCCCGGTATTTAAGCCGCAGGAGGTACACGCCCGCTGGAGGTTGCACATCGCGGATACACCAGTGAACAGGAAGTAGCAAGTGAAGCCTCCGATTACGCGCCAACGGGTGCGGTCCATTGTCGAGACCAACTGCACCAACGGCTACTAAGTCAGGGGCCACCGCCACCAGCATTGGGTAGTCATGCTGATCCGACCAAACGTTCACCGACATCAATTTCGAAGCCGTTCTCCGAGGCCAGTCGTAACGACTCCTTCATTCAACCTTTGCGGCGTCGGCAAACTTACCCTTCAAGAAAGTTCGAAGGGTAAGTTCGCCGACGCCGCATCGTTACCGACAATTCAGGGTTTTCCGTGAATGACATCCAACGTACGCTGCGCATGTTGTCTGATCTCAGTCGGAGAAGGCAACGGCATTGCGTACCCAGAATTGGTCGAGTGGTGGAAGTTGCCAGCGAATGTATTAAGTGCCTCAATCTCATCCACGACCGAATGCGCGTAAATCAATGGGACAGAATTCGATGCGCGAATCCGTGTGATTGCTTCGCCTAGAAGATGCCCCTCCGGGATTTCTGTTGGGAAACGTCGATGAAGGTAACCTTCCAAGAGAGGACGCAGATGACTTCCGATTACCGTAGCGTCATGGCTACCAGAGCGAAGGTGCTCAGAAACTTCTCTGTGTTTCGTCAGATAATCGGTTTCGCAGAGCCGGTCAAGTGAGACTTGTTCCCACCGACTGTATCCATTGGAACCATATGTTAGTCCAAGTTCTGACACAGAAGATGATTTGTCGTCCCGTTTGATCCTATCCCGGAACATACGAAGGAAAACGGGATCATGCCCTGTCAATATCAGTTGGCGTACCTGCCTGGAAATCTCAAGCAGTATCTCCGCAGTCTGGAATCTTCTTCCGTTGTCCATACTTGACATTGGATCATCGACCACTACTATGCGGTCTCCTCTCAACGAATCGCGCAGGAGTGACGCCACAAAGAAGGCGAAAGCCAAGGTGCGCTTGTCACCCTCACTCAAAGCAGAATCAAAGTCCGGGCCCATGTCATTTTTGAGCGGGACTTGCTTACTTCGTAGCTCAATTGCATATTCTGATTGAGGAGAAGAACCTCGAAAATTCGGCTTCATTGCGACGATTGAAAAATCTGCGCCAAACCTAACCAAAATTTCGTTAATAGCTACTTGATAAATCGATAAAGTTTCATTCATTATTTTTCGTAGGTTAGCGCGCGCTGCCTCTTGTTCTTCTTCAGCTTTATCCGTAGCTGCTTTAGCATCCGAAAGACGAACGAACAGGTCAACAACCGCCGGTTCCCAGCGATTTTTTGCGCGATTGAGATGAACTATCTCTTCGAGAAGAGACGATTCGCTTCGGACTTCGAGAGTTGCTTTATACGCGTCAATCTGTTCGGAAATTTTTGACAGCCGACTGTTGGTCGCCTTGATACCGTCCATAATCAGCTTCCACGTGGATAGGACTGCTTCTCGAATTACGATCGATGTGACGGGCGCGAGCGGATTGTTCCGCTTGGCCTGGATCAACAGTCCTATGTTCTTTTCAATGAACTCCACATGCACTTGAAGTATTTCTGCATCGAATGTGACCTTGTCGTCAAAGTTGAGTTCATTCCATGCGTCAATACGCGCTTGTTGGATTGCGAGCTCTGCGGACAAGGCTGGCAGCAACGGTTGCGCAAAGACGAATTCGTATTCTGAGATGGCTGTTTCCAAATTTTCGAGATGCTTCTGATACGAATCATCAAAGTACTGTCGGTAAGCATCAATGAGATCCAGTCCGGTGATGGTCTGATTACAGTAAGGGCATTTATCGCGTTGCTCGAATTTTGTGCCTTCCCGAAGCCAACTTTCGAATCCGTGGCCGTGCGCTTCCTCCACTTTTTCACGGACGAGGGATTCTGCTTCTGCATGCAGCGTTGGTAGCCCCGACGCCAATGCGTTGAGTACTTCACTGGGCTCCCACGTCGGGATTGATAGGTTGCTAGGACCAAGACGTGCTTGAATGGCGGTATTGTTTCGCGAAGCTTTGAGCGCTAATTGAGCCGATTGGATCTCTGATTCGACATTGACACTTTGCGAAATTTCTCTGAACTGATTGAGCGTTATTCCGGAATGGTGCGGTGCTAGCGCGACTTCTGTATCACGTACGTTGTCCCTTGAATCCTTGAGCTCCTGAGTCGCTAATTCCTCTCGTTTGAGCTCTGCTACTGCAGCGTCACCCAGCGCAAAGTTAAGGAGATTTCTTCTGTGTAGGCTCTCCACGGCAGCGCCAGAATAAACGTTGTCACGTACGAAAATTGCGTCGAATACTCTTATATCTGGACGAGTTTGGTCCCAAACATCATTTTTGAGCTGACTAATAGCGGGGCCGAAGTTGAACAAGATCTTGGCTGCAACAGGATCCACGCGATCAATTGTGCGGCGTCGGGAAACGTCCGTAGTGTCCCCGGTTTGAAGGGACCTGATTAGTGAGCACAGGGTTGACTTTCCACGACCGTTGTCTGCATAAATTACCGTTTGAGGTGTAAAAGTGGACGTTGTTCCAGAATCGTGGAGTAAGCCGAGGTTTTCTATTGAAACGATTTTTGTAAGCACTTTGTCTCTTGACTAGTCACGAAGTCTCGATTTTTTCGAGTTACTCACTTTAATTTAGCGGTAGTCAAGCAAGTTGCACGCCAGACACACAGCTCAAACCTAAGTTGACTAATATCAAAGGGTAAGTTGGCAAAGTTTCGACCGCATTGGCAAATCGGCATCAAGCGTTTGCTCGATGGCACAATCGCGGACAGCAGGACGTACATGCTTTATTCGCCAACGATCGCACTGAATACACCAGCAACGCGGGCTGGTGCTCCAGCCAAGGTCATCCGCTAGCCCACTGCGACCATGCTCAACGACAAGCTTTCCGCGGCCGCGCGAAACCGAAACTTTCATCGTCATTTAGGTCATCTTCGGTTTCATGGATCGTCTTCGCCAGCACCGACTGCGAGATCATCGCGGAGTACCTCTGGCCGTAGGAAGGCACCGCGTACGTGGGCATCCGCAAGGCTGCGCCCGCTTCCGAAAATAGCTGCAGACACTGGAACAGTCACCGATGCCCCGAGACATCACATATTGGCGGATTTTCTTAGCCTTTTAACCGATTTTTAGGAATCTCAGCATACCCAGCGCCGAACGCGAAATAGCCCGCAAATCCGGGATAACCCGGATATCCTGCAAAGCCTGGGTACCCGGGGTGACCCGGGTACCCCCGATAAGGTTGAGACGTTCGATACAGCAGCCTGTTTTCAACAGCACTGCCCAAATAGTCACCATCCTTATCAACAGCGTCGCCGTCTCCCCATGGAAACCAACCAATCCAAGTCCCGTTCAGGTCGAACAAAAACTTACTTTCAGATTGAGTCTTGAACGCAACTGGATTTCCTGCCGCGTCGAAGTAGAAGGTAGCCACCAGATCCTCCAAGATTCCCATGTTCCGATTCTTTCGACAGGCTATACGGCTGTACAGACACTTTGAGGACCTGCCGTTGAGCGACGCATTGGTTGGAGATGGACCGTTAAGGTCGTTGCCGGGTTCTAGATCGCGTCTAAAGGTTCCGGTGTTCTGGCGGCCGGTGCCGAGTCCCCCTGCATAGTTAGTATGTGAACCGTAGTGTCCCCGGAATTGTGCGATCGTAGCGCCAGCGACAGTTTGAAACGGCTACACAGTGGAGTACTGGATTTACGCCTGCAGGGCCATGCGGCAAGGACACGACCAATCGGTGAACACAACAGGTCACTGGTGATGGTGGGGTCGATGCTCGCTGTGAGTAAGTCCACGATGAGCAGTCGCAAAACAAAGCGTTAAGAACGCTACGTCAGCGCAAATATCCCTGGTCTCCCCATGGTTCGGACCCGCGCAACGGAGACCAAAAAACCACTGCCGCTTTGATCCTCATTGCCTTGTGGGTCATGATTGTTCGCGGGACCGTGGGGGCACTCGTCCTTGGGACGGCGGTAATCGCACTATTCGCCGAGGAAGCACCGGGGGCGGGTGGACAGGAATCGTCACGGGGACGCTGGGCGCGGCAATGGCAATTGTTTCCGGTAAGGGCATTAGGAAGCGCAACCGCCGGTAATGGCACGACTGTCGTTTTTCGTAGAACGCGGCAAAATGCAGTTATGTGAAGTTCGACGATTCGTGGAGGCGTTTTATTGTCGCGTGGGATCGGTCACCCGGGTTTGGAGTGGTCTCACAACACCAAGTGGTTCTCCTCGCGGGCAGGACATGGATCGTCAGCTCTCGCCAATCAGGTATCCAAAGCGCTCCCGAAGCAAGGGGTAGTCGGCTCGCAGTGATTGACTGCTCGACGTATGATCCTGAACCCATGTTGCTAGCGTTCGTAGGTCATCATCGTCCAGGGCGATGATGTAGCCGTTCCCGTCTTGGGCCGTATCCCGACAACGCTTGGCGAAGAGGTCTCGGTTTTCTATTTTTCGGCAGACGAGCAAACCGATCCGCCCTCGATCGTTTGAGAAGCGTCCTATGAGCTGGTCCAGTTCGGGGTTGGCTGGATCGCCGGTGTAGTTCTTGCACTCCACCACGATTGTGGCTGCGTTGTAGTGCTGAGAGAGCCATCGGAAGAACCCGTGCCCAGCCACGTTGTCGTACTTGATGTCCAGCCGTTTTCGCTGATCGTGGAGGGGTGCTTCGATCTTCATGTTGCTTAC
>NZ_JBIXLN010000054.1:0-23817 GCF_045798555.1 Paeniglutamicibacter sp. MACA_103
CCCCCCCCCCCCGCCCCCCCCCCCCCCCCCCCCCCCCCCGGGGGGGGGGGGGCCCCCCCCCCCCCCCCCCCCCCCCCCCCCCACACCCGTTTTAAGCGCCGGTGCGCGGTCCCTGGGCCGCAGTCATGCCGGGACGGGACGACGTCTAGCGGCCTCGGCCCAGCCCGCCGCCCTCGGCTGCGGTCGTCGTGGTGACGTCCAGGAAGCACTTTCCGCCGACCTGGACGAGCTCGGGGTGGTAGCTCTTCAATTCCCGCCGCACCGAGAGGTAGGCGACGGTCCCGCGGGCGGAGGCGATCTTCTCCAGGATGACCTCCACGGCCGGTGTCGTGACCATGCTCAGCGGCAGGCCCTCGGTGTCCGGGGCCCCGGCCTCGTCGCCCAGCGCCGTGGTCTGGCGTTGTTCGATGACCTCGCCGGCCACCTTCCAGGCAGCCCAGATGCCCTTGCCGCGCAGGAGTGAGGGTTCCTGGCGCACCGGCAGGGCCGCGGCAAAGTAGCGGGTGTCGAAGCGGCGCAGTGCGAAGTTCGGGGATATCCAGTGCGAGAGCGGACGCAACAAATCGGTGCGCAGGCCCAGCCCGCGCTTCCTCAGCACGTCGGCCAGTGACTTGTCCTGGCCGGCGACGGCCTCGCGAACCGCCATCCAGTCTGCGCTGTCGCAGTTCTCGACCACCGACAATTCGTCGGTGCCGGCAAGCAGCACGCCCGTTTCCTCGAAAAGTTCCCGGATGGCGCAGACGATGTGTGCCCTGACCAGCCGCTGGTCAAGGATGCCCAGACGTTTTGACCACTCGGAAAGGCTGGGTCCGTACCAAGGTATTTCGTTTTCGTCGTCGTCTTCAAGGCTTCCGCCAGGGAATGCGACACTCCCGAGCGGTGAACCGCCGGGACGATATCCAAGGTAAGTTTCGACACCTTTCGGGGAGTCTCGGATCAGCACCACCGACGAGGCCCGGCGGGTCGCCCGCGGGGTGCGGCTTCCATAGGAAACCCAATTTTCCGCCGCGTCATATTGCGTCGGCGGAAGGTCAAAAAGCCGGCGCAGCAGCCCCGTGGACGGATTGCGTGGTTTCTCCACGGGATTCTCGTTCACGGGGCCACCGGTTTCGGAGTTGTTACGCAAACTCGACAATCAGTTCAACCTCGACGGGCGCGTCCAGCGGCAGTGCGGCAACGCCGACGGCGGAACGGGCATGCAGGCCCTTGTCGCCAAGCACTGCCCCGAGGAACTCGGAGGCACCGTTGATGACGGCGGGCTGGCCGGTGAAGGACGGATCGGAGGCCACGAAGCCCACGACCTTGACCACGCGGACGATGCGGTCCAGGTCGCCGATGACGCCCTTGATGGCGGCCAGCGCGTTCAGCGCACAGGCCTGGGCCTGGCCCGCGGCGGCCTCGGCGGTAACGGCAGCACCGACCTTGCCGGTGACTGTGAGTTCCCCGTTAATAAAAGGCAGCTGGCCCGAGGTGTAGACAAGGTTGCCGGTGATGGTGGCCGGCACGTAGGCAGCCACGGGAGCGGCGACGGCGGGAAGGTCATGGCCAAGCTCGGCCAGGCGTGCCTCAATGGCTGAAGAAGTCTCTTGTTGCATGGGTTTTACTCGTTTCTGTACTTAGGCCTTGGGGCGCTTGAGGTAAGCGACCGGTGCATTTCCATTGGGTCCGGGAACGACGGCAACAAGCTCCCAGCCGTCGTCTCCCCACTGGTCCAGGATCTGCTTCGTGGCGTGAATAATGAGTGGCAAAGTGGCGTACTCCCATTTGGTCATAACCGATACGTTAGCGCGTCCTTGTAAACTAGTGGGTATGGCAGCTAAAAAGTCCCCGTTTTTTGATACGGCTACCACCCTCGGCAAGATCGTTGCCTTCTTTGGGGTGAGCGCCTTGAGTGGCGTCCTTGCGGCAGGGCTCATGGTCCCTATTGCTTCCCTTGCCGGCAGCAGTGCGACCGCCGGCACCGAGATCTTCGACGCATTGCCGGCAAGCTTCAAGGGCGAGCCGATTGCGCAGCCGTCGAAGATCCTGGCCAAGGACGGTTCTACGATTGCGACGTTCTACTCGGAAAACCGTCAGCCGGTAAAGCTCAAGAACATCTCCAAGGTCATGCAGAAGGCGATCATCTCCATCGAGGACGAGCGCTTCTACGAGCACAACGGGGTCGACGTGCGCGGTATCGCCCGCGCGGCGGTGAACAACTTCACTTCCTCGTCCCAGCAGGGTGCCTCGACGCTGACCCAGCAGTATGTGAACAACCTGCTGGTGAACGCGGATGTCGTCAACGGCGTGGACCGCTCCGAAATGACGATCTCCGGTTCCAAGGACATCGCGGACAAGGCCCGCGAGGCCAAGCTGGCCATCTCCATCGAAAAGGAGATGAGCAAGGACGAGATCCTCGAGGGGTACCTGAACCTCGTGCTGTTCTCCGGACGCAACTACGGCATCCAGGCCGCCGCCCAGCGCTTCTATTCGGTGGACGCCAAGGACCTGAACCTGCAGCAGGCCGCGATGCTCGCCGGCATGGTCCAGCTGCCCAACGCCTACAACCCGGAGAAGTACCCGGAACGTAGCCTCAAGCGTCGCAACACCGTGCTGGCTGCCATGCTCCGCACAGGTGCCATCGACAAGAAGGCCTACGACAAGGCCGTGAAGTCCCCGCTGGGTGTCAAGCCCCACGAGGTCAAGTCCGGCTGCATCGCCGCCGATTCGGCCGCCTACTTCTGTGACTACGTCACCAAGTTGATCACCACGGACGAGGCGTACGGCAAGACCAAGAAGGACCGCGAGAACCTGTTGTACCGCGGCGGCCTGACGATCAAGACCACGCTGGATCCGCGCCTGCAGAAGGAAGCGGAAAAGCAGTCGAAGGCCATGATCCCCGCCGACGACAAGTCGAACATCGGTGCCGCCATCGTGACCGTTGAACCGGGTACCGGCAACATCTTGGCCATGGGCCAGAACAAGACCTACTCCCCTGCCAAGGGCAAGGAATTCACGGAGTACAACTTCGCCGT
This sequence comes from Paeniglutamicibacter sp. MACA_103, assembly GCF_045798555.1. Classification (NCBI taxonomy): domain Bacteria; kingdom Bacillati; phylum Actinomycetota; class Actinomycetes; order Micrococcales; family Micrococcaceae; genus Paeniglutamicibacter; species Paeniglutamicibacter sp. MACA_103. The sequence continues at coordinate 3,015 of NZ_JBIXLN010000054.1, forward strand.
GGAATCGGCGCTCGGCGGGGCCGGCGGCTTCCAGGGCGGCTCCACCATGAAGCCGTACACCACCATGGCGTGGCTCGAGGCCGGCCGCAACATGTGGGACCGGGTCAGCGCACCCAACAAGAAGAACTATCCCGCTTCCTTCCGCTGGAAGGCTTCCTGCCTCCCACGCGGATACACCACTGCCGACGACGGAAAGGGCAATGGCTGGTCGCCGGCCAACGCCGTGACGGGCTACCCGTCCACGATGACCGTGGACTACGGGCTGTTCAACTCCGTGAACTCGGCCACCGTGACCGAGGCCTCCAAGCTGGACCTGTGCGCCATTGCCGAGGGCACCGAGCGCCTGGGCCTGATCGACTACGACAACTACTTCGACCTGTCCACCGGCAAGAAGACCACCCGGGCGCAGCCGATTTCCCCGGTCAACCCGTCGTTCGTGATCGGTTCCGCACGCATCACCCCGCTGGCTCAGGCCACCGCGTTTGCGACGTGGGCCAACAACGGCGAGTTCTGCGAGAACCGGGCCCTGGTCTCGGTCACCGATGCCACCGGCACCGACTACAAGGTCAAGCCGGTCACCTGCGAGCAGGCGGTCAGCCCCCAGGTCGTCGCCGACATGAACGGCACCATGACGAAGATCGCCAAGCAGAAGGTGACCAAGGGCGCCATCGACTACCCGATCGCCGGCAAGACCGGTACCAACAACGATGCCAACTCGACCTGGTTCGTGGGCTACACCACCGGCATGGCCTCTGCAGCATGGGTCGGCCGCTGGGACGAGAACCGCAGCAAGTCCACCAGGGACGTCGAAATCGCCGGGATCAGCCGCCGTTGGGTCGACTCGGGAACCTGGGCTTCGCCGCTGTGGACCAACTACATGAAGAAGGTCGGGGACCTGTACCCGGCAGAGTCCTTCGGCAGGCCCAAGTCCGCTCCCAAGCCTCCGGCTCCGAAGAAGGCTGAAAAGGAAGAAGAGGACGATTCGAAGTCGGAGAGCTCCGAATCCTCGGAACCGAAGGAGACCGAAAAGCCGAAGGAAACGGAAGCCCCCAAGGCGACCGAGACCCCCAAGCCCAAGGGAAACAGCGGAGACACGCCGAATCCTCCCAAGAAGACCGAAGATGACTAGTTCCATCGCGACTTCATCATCGCTGGCCAAAGCGGTCTCACGCACTGTGCGTGGGGCCGCTTTGGCGGCTGGTGCGGCAACCGCCGGCGCCGGCATCGCCTTTGGCTACGGCCTGGGACAGACCACGCGCTTCGAGGTGCGTGAGGAATCCCTGGCGTTGCTGCCTCCGGGTTCCTCCCCGATCCGAATGCTCCACCTTTCGGACATCCACATGGTGCCGGGCCAGGAACTGAAGCGCCGCTGGCTGCACTCGCTGGCGGATCTGGAACCCGACCTGGTCATCAACACCGGCGACAACCTGGGCCACATGGACGGACTGGATGCCCTGCTTCGGGCGCTGGGCCCGCTCATGGCTTTCCCCGGCGCCTTCGTGCCCGGATCGAATTGCTACTTCGGGCCCAAGCCGAAGAACCCCTTCCGCTACCTGGGCAAGCGTTCGGATACGCCGCGCAACTCCCCCAAGTACCAATTGCCCTGGGAGGCCATGCACCGCGCCTTCGGGTCCGCGGGCTGGGTCAACCTGACCAACAGGAACCATTCCATGGTGGTGAAGGGGACGCGCCTGGATTTCACCGGCGTGGACGACCCGCACCTGGACCTGGACCGCTTTGCCGGCTGGCCGGCCGGTTCGGCCACCTCCGGCGCGGCCCCGCACCTCCGCATCGCGCTGGCCCATGCACCGTACCAGCGGGTCCTGGACAAGTTCACCGACGCGGGCACCGACCTGATCCTGGCCGGGCACACCCACGGCGGCCAGGTCTGTATCCCGGGCTACGGCGCCCTGGTGACCAATTGCGACCTGCCGACGTGGCGGGCCAGCGGGCTGACGCAGTGGGACTTCGCGGGCAAGAGCACGCCGCTGAACGTGTCCGCGGGCATCGGCACCTCGCGCTTCGCCCCGGTGCGGATTGCCTGCCCGCCGGAGGCCATCGTGCTCACCCTGACGGCAGGAAGCTAGCCCGCCGCATCTGATTGAAGAATCCCAACCCCACACTGTAGGGTATTCGCAGAGGCTAAACCATGCGCGCGGATCGAGGTCGGACACCGGTGGCAGTACAACAAGGACACGCACCCGCGGCGGGCACTCCCACCCTGGGCAGGACCCTGGCCCGGCTGATTCCCTACGTCAAGCCCATCCTGCCCCGGTTGTTCTTCGGGTTCCTGTGCGCGCTGGCCGCCGGCATTGTCGCCCTGACCATCCCGCAGGTCCTGGCCTGGCTGGTGAACAACGTGCTGCACCCCCAGGGCAGGAACTCCGAGGTCTGGCTGGCCGTCGGGCTGGTCGCGGCCCTCGGCGCCCTCGAGGCGCTGCTGGTGTTCCTGCGCCGGCAGTTCGTGATCACCCCCGCGGCCCGCCTGGAAACCCAATTGCGCGTGCGCCTCTACTGCCACCTGCAGCAGCTCCCGGTCTCGTTCCACGAACGCTGGGGCTCGGGCCAGCTGCTCTCACGGTCAATGTCGGACCTGAGCCTGCTGCGCCGCTGGCTCGCCTTCGGCGCGATGATGCTGGTGGTCTCCACCGTGACGGTCATCGCCGGCCTGACGCTGATGTTCAGCTCCAGCTGGGTGCTGGGCGCCATCTACCTGGCCGGGGCCATCCCCATCACCATCAAGGCCTTCCACTTCCGCACCAACTACCGTGCAGCCAGCCGCCTCAGCCAGGACCAGGCCGGAGACCTGGCCACCGCGGTGGAGGAATCGGTCCACGGCATCCGCGTCATCAAGGCCTTCGGCCGCGGCCGCCACATGTACGACGGCTTCAACTCGCGCGCCGAGCAATTGCGCGACACCGAGGTCTCCAAGGCCAAGACCCTGGCCGGCTTCATCCTATTCGTCGTCGCGATCCCCGAAACGACCCTGGGCCTGGGCCTGGTGGCCGGGCTCTGGCTCACCGCGGCCGGCGAGCTGAGCGTCGGCGCGCTCGTCGCCTACTTCGCCACCGCCACGGTGCTCGCAGGACCCGTGGAAAACATGGGCATGCTCATGGGCATGACGCTCACGACCAAGACCGCCCTGGACCGGCACTTCGAGGTCATGGACACGCAAAACACCATCACCTCCCCCGGCTCGCCGCGGACCCCCGCGGATCCGTGCGGCGACCTGGAGCTGCGCGACGTCGGCTTCCGCTTCCCCGACACCCCGGACGGCGCGACCCCCACGCTGCGCGGCATCAACCTGCACGTGCACCCCGGGGAAACCATGGCGCTGGTCGGGATGACCGGCACCGGCAAGTCCACGCTGCTCCAGCTCGTCCCCCGGCTCTACGAGGCCACCGAGGGCCAGGTGCTCATCGACGGCGTCGACGTGCGCGAACGCGACCTCCTCGACCTGCGCCGCGACGTCGCGGTCGCCTTCGAGGACACCATCTTGTTTTCCACCTCGATCCGCGAGAACGTGCTGCTCGGGGCCCCGGAGCTCGACGGCCCGGAACTGGACGCGTTGCTCGAGGAGGCCATCGACACCGCGCAGGCCGGGTTCGCCCGCACGCTGCCGCAGGGCCTGGACACCGTCATCGGCGAGGAGGGGCTCTCGCTCTCCGGCGGCCAGCGCCAACGCATCGCCCTGGCCCGGGCCATTGCCGCCAGGCCGCGCGTGCTGGTGCTCGATGACCCGCTCTCCGCCCTGGACGTGCGCACCGAGGAAGCCGTGACCGAGCGGCTGCGCCGCACGCTGGCCGGGACCACCACGCTGATCGTGGCCCACCGGCCCTCCACCGTGGCCCTGGCCGACCGCGTCGCGCTGCTGCGGGACGGGGCCATCGACGACGTGGGCACGCACTCGGAACTGCTGGGGCGCAACGAGCACTACCGCTACGTCATCGCCAGCCTCGAGGACGAGGAATCCGACATCATCGCCCTGGAAGGCGGTCCGCGAGCATGAGCCAGCACACCGGCGTGGCCAACGAGGACGCCATCACCCTGACCAAGGAGGAACGTGCCCGCGTGCGCGCCCGCTCCTGGAGGCTGCTGGCGACCCTGGCCCGGACGCAGAAGCGCATGCTGGGGCTCACCGTGGTGCTGGTCGTCATCTCCAACGCCGCCCGCGTCGCCTTCCCGCTGATCATCGCCTGGGCCATCGACTGGGGCCTGCCGCAGGTCGCCGCCGGAAACTGGGCTGCCCTGGGCATCACCGGTGGCGCCTACGTGCTCTCGGCGATCGCCGCGGGCACGCTGCTGGGCTGGTACATCCTGTGCACCGCGAAGATCTCCCAGGCCATGTTGCTGGACCTGCGCCTGCGCGTGTTCCGGCACACCCAGCGCCTGAGCCTGGAGTTCCACGAGAACTACACTTCCGGGCGCATCATTTCGCGGCAGACCTCGGACCTGGAGACGCTGCGCGAGCTGCTGGACCAGGGCATCTCCGAGCTGGTGTCGGCCGGCGTCTTCGTGGCGTTCACGCTGGTGTCCATCTTCGTGCTCGACTGGCGCTCCGGCCTGGTGGTCCTCATCGCCGCGGTGCCCATCTGGCTGCTCTTTGGCTGGTACCAGAAGCGCTCCGAGGTGGTCTACCGCGAGTCGCGCGTCGTCTCGGCCCGGGTCATCGGGTCCTTCGTGGAAACCATGACGGGGATCCGCGCGGTGAAGGCGTTCCGCAAGGAAACGGCCAACGATGCGGCCTACGCGCAGGTCGCCGGCGAATACCGGGACAACTCGATCCGCTCCATCAACCTCTTCGGGGTGCTCCAGCCCTCGCTGGTGCTCATCGGGAACCTCTCGGTGGCCGCGGTGCTGGCCTGGGGCGGGTTCCGCATCCTGGACGGCGAGCTGGGCGTCGGAGTGCTGGTGGCGCTGCTGCTGGCCACCAAGCGGGTGTTCCAGCCGGTGGAGAACATCGCCATGTTCTACCAGTCCCTGCAATCGGCGACCGCCGCGCTGGAAAAGGTCTCGGGCCTGCTCGAGGAGGAACCCACCGTGGTGGAGCCGGCCAAGCCGCGGCCGCTGGAACGGGTCGCCGGGGCCCTGGAATTCAAGGACGCGGTCTTCGGCTACGGAGACGGGCCGGTGGTCATGGACAGGTTCGACCTCGACATCCCCGCGGGGCAGACCGTTGCCGTGGTCGGGCAGACCGGCGCGGGCAAGTCCACGCTGGCGAAGCTGATCGCACGCTTCTACGACCTGCGCTCCGGCTCGCTGACCTTGGACGGGGTCCCGATCGCGGAAATCGCCAACAACGACCTGCGCCGGCACGTGGTCATGGTGACCCAGGAGGCCTTCCTCTTCTCCGGCACGGTGGCCGAGAACATCTCCCTGGGCAAGCCGGGGGCCAGCATCGAGGAGATCATCCTGGCCGCCCGCGCCGTCGGCGCCCACGAATTCATCACGGCGCTGCCCGAGGGCTACGACACCGACGTGAACAAGCGCGGCGGGCGCGTTTCCTCCGGCCAGCGCCAGCTCATCTCCTTCGCCCGCGCCTTCCTGGCGGACCCGGCGGTGCTGATCCTCGACGAGGCGACCAGCTCGTTGGACATCCCCTCCGAGCGGGCCGTGCAGCGCGGGCTGCAGACCCTGCTGGGAAACCGCACCGCGTTGATCATCGCGCACCGGCTTTCCACGGTGCAGATCGCGGACCGGGTGCTGGTGGTCCACGACGGCAAGATCGTCGAGGACGGCACCCCGGCCGAGCTCATCGGCTCCGCCGGCCGCTTCGCCGCACTGCACAAGGCCTGGAAGGACTCGCTGGTCTGACCCGCCCGCGGCGCAATCGCGCGGCTTTCGGGATACCCTTGCCGGCAACGACACGTCAAGAGGGGGAGAAATGGTGAGGAAGACCCGTGTCCAGGCCGCGGCGACGTTGCTGGGCCTGTCACTGGTGTTGGCCGGTAGCTCCGGCTACACCGGAATCGCGCAGCTGGAGCGTGCGGCGGGGCCGGACGACGCGTTGCCGCCGGGGATCGTGATGGCCGAGGACTTCGACGCCTCCAGCGTCCGCCTGCCGGCGGTCGGCGGCGGGGCGAGGTACTTCGCCGGAACCACGACCGACAAGTCCACGGCCTGCGTCCTGGTCCACAACGCCGGAAACGAGCCCGACTGGTTCGCCGGATGCGGCGGCGCGGGCGCCACCGGCGAGATCGTGGAGGCCTCGGGAACCAACCCCTCGCTCACGGTGGTCCTGGTCAGGGACGATGCCGACACCCGGGACCGCGAGGCCGACGGGTTCACCCGGCTGCACCACAACATCCTGGTTCGCGGCCAAGCGCACGCCGGCACGGATTAACGCAGCAGGGGCCGCGGATGACCATCGAAAATGGTGTTCCGCGCCCCCTGCCCGCCGATGGCGCCTAGGCGTTGAAGGCGAGTCCCGTCAGGCGCTCGTAGGCATCGATGTAGCGCGCACGGGTACGCTCCACGATCTCCGCCGGCAGCGCCGGGGGTTCGGCCCCGGAGTCCTTGTCCCAGCCGGAGGCCTCGGAGGTGAGCCAGTCGCGGACGAACTGCTTGTCGAAGGACGGCTGCGCCTGTCCCGGCGAGTAGGTCTCCGCGTCCCAGAAGCGCGAGGAGTCCGGGGTGAGCACCTCGTCGCCCAGGGTGATCTCGCCGTTGGCCGGATCGATGCCGAACTCGACCTTGGTGTCGGCCAGGATGATGCCGCGGGTGCGGGCGATCTCCTCGGCGCGCGTGTACAGGGCCAGGGTCGCGTCGCGCAGGTCCGCGGCCTGCTGGCCGCCGATGCGCGCGGCGGTCTCCTCGAAGGTGATGTTCTCGTCGTGCTCGCCGACCTCGGCCTTGGCCGAGGGGGTGAAGATCGCCGGCTCCAGCTTGGAACCGTCGACCATGCCCGCCTTCAGCGGCAGCGCGCACACCGTCTGGCGGTCCTTGTACTCCGCCAGGCCGGAGCCGGTGAGGTAGCCGCGGGCGATGCATTCGATGGGGAACATGTCCAGCTTCTTGCAGACCATGGCCCGCCCGGCGACGGCCTCGGGGACGTCGGTGGAGATGACGTGGTTGGGGATCTGCGCCAACTTCTCGAACCACCACAGGCTCAGCTGCGTGAGCACCTTGCCCTTGTCCGGGATCTCGGATTCCAGCACGAAGTCAAAGGCGCTGATGCGATCGCTTGCCACCACCAGCACGCGGTCGGTTTCCTCGAAGGTGGAACCGGCCGGGATGTAGAGGTCCCGGACCTTGCCCGAGTAGTGGTGAGTCCAACCCGGCAGGTCCAGGGTTTCGGTTTGCAGGCCTGACATTTAGTGTGTTCCTTCCGAGACGCTGATCTGGCCGTTGGCGGCCTTCAGCGCAATGTCCGTGCGGTGCTGGGCGCCGTCCCAGGAGATGGCGGCGACTCCGGCGTAGGCCTTCTCGCGGGCGGCGTGCAGGTCGGCACCCAGGCCAACGACTGCCAGCACGCGGCCGCCGTCGACGACGACCTCGCCCGATGCGTTGCGGGTGGTTCCGGCGTGCAGCACCGAGACGTCCTCGATGGCCTCGGCGGCCTCCAGCCCCTCGATGGCGGCACCCTTGACGGGGGCCTCCGGGTAGTTCTCCGCGGCCATGACCACGCCGACGGCGGTCTCGGGACGCCAGTGCAGCTGCTCGGCGTCGTCGAGTTCGCCCTTGGCGGCCGCCATGAGCAGCCCGCCCAGCGGGGTCTTCAGGCGTGCGAGCACGGCCTGGGTCTCGGGGTCGCCGAAGCGTGCGTTGAATTCGATGACGCGGATGCCGCGGGTGGTGATGGCCAGGCCGCAGTACAGCACCCCGGTGAAGGGGGTGCCGCGGGATTCCATGTCGCGCAGCGTCGGGTAGGCGACGCGTTCCATGACCTCGTCGACGAAGCCGGCAGGCAGCCACGGCAGCGGCGAGTAGGCGCCCATGCCGCCGGTGTTCGGTCCCTCGTCGCCGTCGAAGATGCGCTTGAAGTCCTGGGCCGGGGCCAGCGGGACGGCGTGGGTGCCGTCGCAGATGACAAAGAGGGACACCTCGGGGCCGTCGAGGAACTCCTCGATGACCACGGTGCCGCCCGCCTCGAAGCAGGTCTGCGCGTGGGCCAGGGCCTCGGCGCGGTCGGAGGTGACCACGACGCCCTTGCCCGCGGCAAGTCCGTCGTCCTTGACCACGTAGGGGGCGCCGAAGGCGTCGAGCGCCTCGGCCGCTTCATCGGTGTTGGTGGCCACCTTGGCCATGGCGGTGGGCACGCCGGCCTCGGCCATGACGGCCTTGGCGAAGGCCTTGGAGGCCTCCAGCTGGGCCGCCGCCTGGGTGGGACCGAAGACGGGGATGCCGGCAGCGATCAACGCGTCCGCCACACCTGCCGCCAGGGGTGCCTCGGGGCCAACCACAACCAGTTCCGAACCCAGTTCCCGGGCCAGGGCCACCACTGCTGCGGGGTCCTGGGCATCGATTTGGTGGGTGGTGACATCACGCGAAATCCCGGCATTGCCGGGTGCGCAATGCAGGTCGGTGACGTAGGGATCCGAAGCCAAAGCGCGGATCAGTGCATGTTCGCGGCCGCCGGGGCCAATAACCAGTACCTTCACGAGGCTTAAGCCTACCGGCTTCGGCCGCGCCGGCGCCCACCTGAGTCACGGGAGCGACGTATTCGCGGCAACCTGGCACGGCATCCACCCTCCGATGCAGGCGGCGGGGGTCGCCCGGGCGGCGGGGCGCTGCGCCTATGCTCGTGTACATGGAGAAGGAAACGTTGTGGCAGCTGCAGGCGCGCCAAGATCCGAAACAGGCCAGGAACTACATCGACCGCTTCGCGCAGCTGCGCGAATCCGGTGCCGACCTCGACGGCGAGGCAAGGTTCGTCGATGCCCTGCTCCCGCGCGCCGCACGAGTGCTCGATGCCGGCTGCGGCACCGGGAGGGTTGGCGGTGCACTGGCGGCGCGCGGCCACCAGGTTACCGGGGTCGACCTGGATGCGGAGTTGCTGGCCGCGGCCCGAGCCGACTTCCCCGGCTCGCGTTGGCTGCAGGGAAATCTGGCCTCGTTGGATCTGCGCGATGCCGCCGGTGCCCGCGAGATATTCGAAGTGGTAGTCTCCCCGGGAAACGTGCTGGCCTTCGTGGCCCCGGGTACCGCCGGCGAGGTGCTGAAGGCCCTGGCCGCGCACCTGGCACCGGCTGGCCGCCTGGTGGTGGGCTTCTCCCTGCTCAGGGACTACGCACTGGAGGACTTCGAGGCCGACGCGGCCGCTGCCGGGCTGGACATTGCCACCCGCTTTTCCACCTGGGACATGCGTCCCCTGGGGCCCGACTCGGACTTCGTCGTTGCGCTGCTGCAGCGGGCACAGAGCGTAAACTAGCCCACATGCCCGAAACCTTGATTGCCTCCGAAACCGTTGACCTTGTGGTGCTCGAGCGCAACGGTTTCGTTGAATCCCGCCACCGCGGCTCCGCGGTGGTCGTCGATGCCGCGGGCAAGGTGCTCACGGCGCTGGGAAACCCGGACACCCTGGTGTACCCGCGCTCGGCCCTCAAGCCGTTCCAGGCGCTTGCCTCCATGCAGTGCGGGGTCCCGTTGCGCGGCGCCCAGGTCGCGCTGGCCTGCGCCAGCCACGTGGGCAGCGCCGAACACACCGACGTCGTTGAATCCATGCTGGCCAAGGCCGGCCTGTCCGAGGCCGACCTGATGTGCCCCGATGCCTGGCCGGCACACGCCCAAACGCGCACCGAACGGGTGCGGGCGGGCCTGGAGGAATCCGCGCTGTCGTTCAACTGTTCGGGAAAGCACGCCGCGTTCCTGTGGGCCTGCACCGAAAACGGCTGGGACACCAAGACCTATCTCTCCCCCGACCACCCGCTGCAGCAACGGGTCATCGAGGTCGTCGAGGAATACGCGGGCGAAAAAATCACGCACCTGGGCGTGGACGGATGCGGCGCACCGGTCCCGGTGATCTCCCTTGCAGGCCTGGCCCGTGCGGCATCCAAGCTGGCCCAGGCCCCGGGCAACAAGCACGCCGATGCGCGGGCGGCAACCATTGCCACCGCGATGCTTGACTACCCGTGGGCGGTCCAGGGCCATGGCCTGCCCAACTCCGTGGTGATGGAGGACCTGGGCGTGATCGCCAAGCTCGGCGCCGAGGGCGTGCTCATCCTCGCCGCCCCCAACGGCACGGCGGTGGCCGTGAAGCTGCAGGACGGATCGGGCCGCGGCAGCGACCTGTTGGGACTGACCCTGCTGGCCAATGCCGGCGCAATTTCCACCGGCCAGCTCGCCGACGTGCTGGCCAAGCTGACCCGTCCGGTGCTCGGCGGCGGCGCCCCGGTGGGATCGGTGCGCCTGGCCACGCAGGTCCTGGACCTGTTGGATTCCTGATTCCCCGTGGCCATCAAGCGACGCATCGATCCGGCCGAGGGGGCCCGCGCCCTCTCCCGGTGGATCCAGGCCGACGAGGCGGAGGCCGCCGCACTGCCGCGCCCGCTCATTGCCATGGCGGTGCGCTACACCCTCGAGGAACTTGCAAGCCGCGCCGAGGGCAACTCGGTGGAGGTGCGCGTTCCCCCGTTCGGGGTGACCCAATGCATCCCGGGACCGCGGCACACCCGCGGCACTCCCCCGAACGTCATTGAGCTTCCTGCGCAGATCTGGCTGGCACTGGCCTCGGGCAAGATGGACTGGGACGCGGCCCTGGCCACCGGCAAGGTAACGGCCTCCGGGCTGCGCGCCGACCTGTCCGCCGAACTGCCCCTGGCTTAGTACCCTTGGGGGTATGGAATCGAGCCAGAACCCCAACAATCCCACCCCCTCCGAGAAGCCCGACGCAGAGGTCGAGGTGGAGGTCTATGCGGCCCCCAGGTTCTGGCCGTTCGTTGGCGTCGGGGCCCTGGTGGGCGTCGTCATTGCCTTTATTTCCGCGTTCACCGGGGAGGAATCGGCAAACTTCACGCGCGGCTCCGTGGCCGGGTTCCTCTCGGTCGGCTTTGCCTTCTTCGGCGTCCTGCTCGCCGGCATCGTATTCCTTGTTGTGGATCGAATCACACGCAAAAAGGCACGTCGCGCGCTTGCCGTGCCGATGGGTGACCCAGAACACCGGTAGAACCGCCGCTGTGGGGCACTTCACGCCACATCGGCCCCCCGGCTCGTGAGAGAATATTTGTTATGGCGCGTGGTGACGGAAACCTAAATCATGATCTTTTGCCCGACGAGAAGGGCCCGCAGGATGAATGCGGTGTCTTCGGTGTTTGGGCTCCCGGCGAAGAAGTGGCGAAACTGACCTATTACGGTCTATACGCCCTTCAGCATCGCGGGCAGGAATCGGCCGGACTGGCCACGAGTGACGGACAGCGGATCAATGTCTACAAGGACATGGGTCTGGTCTCCCAGGTGTTCGACGAGAACACCCTCAATTCCATGCCCGGGCACCTGGCCATCGGCCACTGCCGATACTCCACCACCGGTGCCAGCCACTGGGCCAACGCCCAGCCGACGCTCGGCCCCACCGCCGCGGGAACCGTGGCATTGGCCCACAACGGCAACCTGACCAACTCGGCCGAGCTGATGGAAATGGTCAACGACCTCCACGCGGAGTCCGAGGAAAAGGTCCGCGGCGAAATCGCCCAGGGCAACACCACCGACACCGCCCTGGTGACGGCCCTGCTCAACGGCACCGAGGGCGAGTCCCTCGAGGAGTCGGCCCTGCGCTTGCTGCCCAAGCTCAGCGGCGCCTTCTGCTTCGTCTTCATGGACGAGCACACCCTTTACGCGGCCCGCGACACCTATGGCGTGCGCCCGCTGGTCCTCGGCCGCCTCGAGCGCGGATGGGTCGTGGCCTCCGAACAGGCCGCCCTGGCCACCGTCGGTGCCAGCTTCATCCGCGAGATCGAGCCCGGCGAATTCATCGCCATCGACGAGGACGGCGTGCGCTCCCAGCGCTTCGGCGAGGCCACCCCCAAGGGCTGCGTCTTCGAGTACGTCTACCTGGCCCGTCCGGATGCCGCCATCAACGGCCGCTCCGTGTACGAGTCCCGCGTGGAAATGGGCCGCCAGCTGGCCCGCGAAAACTCCGCCGAGGCCGACATCGTCATCCCGGTCCCCGAGTCCGGCACCCCCGCGGCCATCGGCTACGCCGAGGAATCAGGCATCCCGTTCGCCCACGGCTTCGTGAAGAACGCCTATGTGGGACGCACCTTCATCCAGCCGTCCCAGACGCTGCGCCAGCTGGGCATCAAGCTCAAGCTCAACGCCCTGGTGCCGGTCATCAAGGGCAAGCGCGTCGTGGTCGTCGACGACTCCATCGTGCGCGGCAACACCCAGCGTGCCGTGGTGCGGATGCTCCGCGAGGCCGGCGCCGCCGAGGTCCACGTGAAGATCTCCTCCCCGCCGGTGAAGTGGCCCTGCTTCTACGGCATCGACTTCGCAACCCGTGCGGAGCTCGTTGCCAACGGAGCGGCCGTGGACGAGATCGGCAAGTCCATCGGCGCCGATTCCCTGGCCTACATTTCCGAGGACGGCATGATCGACGCCACCCTCCAGCCGCGCGAACGCCTGTGCACCGCATGCTTCACCGGGGACTACCCGATCGCTTTGCCGGGTTCGGACCGCATGGGCAAGAACCTGCTTGAACGAAGCAACCAGGCGGGATGTGAGCCGGGCCCGGATGCCGAATTCGAGTCGACCCTCACCGCCGCAGACAAAACACCGCGCAACTAAGTAAAGGACACATCAGAGATGACAAGCGCCACCCCTGAGAATTCCGGAATCACCTACGCTTCGGCCGGTGTCGATGTCGAGGCCGGTGACCGCGCCGTTGAGTTGATGAAGGGCGCCATCAAGGCCACCCACAACGCCAACGTCCTGGGCGGGGTGGGCGGCTTCGCAGGCCTCTACGACGCCTCGAAGTTCCTTTCCTACAAGAAGCCGTTGCTGGCCACCTCCACCGACGGCGTCGGCACCAAGGTCGCCATTGCGCAGGCCATGGACATCCACCACACCATCGGCCACGACCTGGTCGGCATGGTCGTCGACGACATCGTCGTGGTCGGCGCCGAGCCGCTGTTCATGACCGACTACATCGCTTGCGGCAAGGTCGTTCCCGAGCGCATCGCCGACATCGTCCGCGGCATCGCCGAGGGCTGCCAGATCGCCGGCACCGCACTGGTCGGCGGCGAAACCGCCGAGCACCCGGGCCTGCTGGGCGAGCACGAATACGACGTCGCCGGTGCCGCCACCGGCATCGTGGAGGCCGACGGCCTGCTCGGCCCGGAACGGGTCAAGGACGGGGACGTCATCATCGGCATGGCCGCCTCCGGCATCCACTCCAACGGCTACTCGCTGGTCCGCAGCGTCGTTGCGCACGCCGGATGGGCCCTTGACCGCCACGTGCCGGAGTTCGGCCGCACGCTGGGCGAGGAGCTGCTGGAACCGACCCGCATCTACACCATGGACTGCCTGGACCTGATCCGCGCCTTCAACGTCGACGGTGCCATTGACATCCACGGCTTCAGCCACGTCACCGGCGGAGGACTGGCAGCCAACCTGGCCCGCGTCCTCCCGCAGGGCCTCATGGCCACGGTGGAGCGCTCAAGCTGGGCACTTCCCCCGGTCTTCAAGGTCGTCGCCGAGCTCGGACAGGTGCCGCAGCCGGACCTGGAGCGCACGCTGAACCTGGGCGTGGGCATGGTTGCCATCGTTGACGCCTCGGTCGCCGACGCGGCCCTGGCCCGCCTGAACGCCCGCGGCATGACCTCGTGGGTCATGGGCAAGGTCGGGTCCGTCACCGACGAGGCAAAGGCCTCCGGACTGGACTACGTCCAGGGCGCCAAGGGCGTCGACGGCGGCGCGGTGCTGATGCGCGGCAACTTCGCCGGCTAAGCAACGGCTCCACATGCAGTGAGGGATCCAGACCTGTAGAGGTACGGATCCCTCACTCATTTAAGACATCGCTGTCTAGCGTTTCGAAGAACTTAGTCGCTAAACACCCGTTGATTCTGGCTCGTATTGTTCGAATTCGATGACTCGGAGGTCGCGTTCGGTCAATGAATCACCCGCCTTCTTCATCTTCCTTACAGCGTTGAGAAAAGCATGGGTTGGAGAAAGGGCCAAGACTTCCGTATCCCACATCACCAAACGCGCAATGAGGGAATCGGGACGAGTTTGCGGTTCCAGGATGGAATCGGCTTCGGCGTCTGCTGGAGTATCCGCAGACCTAATTTCCATTCCCATCCGCTCATAGTCACGTTCTCGAACCATGGTCTTGAACTGCTCAAGCGCTGCCAAGGTCCCGTCTGCCTCAAAAAGCCCTTCCACATTGATTTTGTACTTTACAAAAGGAAATCCTGGTTGTGTGGCGTCGGGCATGCGTTCAGTTATCGCCTCAAATTGCTCTTTTTCAAGTTCCCACGGGTTCGCCACTTGGGCTCCACCACGTTTGAACATTGTGAAGTCCGCAAAACGTGGGTCCTCTTTAAGTTCAACTCGCAGCACCGGATCTTCGGTAAACAGGTGAGTGACAACCATGTTCACCGATCGCCGCAAGGTGTCCTTTTCTTGCCGTGTTTCCCTGTAGTTTCTTGCGTGGAACGCCTCTACAACTTCAGCGATGAATCCGAGGGCAACAGCACCTGCTTTTACCCCCGAGCCTTTGCGCCACAGAACAACGGGATCGCCCGCCAGCGGTTCCATGGTCATTCGATTCGCTGGCAACCTATGCTGTGCTCGGTTACCTCGATGGACAAAGTCTTGGGAAATCTCTTCCACAGTGCCTTCATCTACTTGAATCATCCAATAGGTTGTCATTAGATGTACCTCGCCGTCGAGTCGTTGAAGCTGCGCTTCCAATCCCACTGATCCATAACGTACATCCCAAAGTCCTCTTCGGACAGGGTGAAGGTCGTATCTACACTCATCACGGCCATAGTTAGGATCCGGTCATAGTCATCGGTGTGGTCTTCCGGTTCTGGAAGAGAGATGTAGGCGCTGATCTTCCTGCCCCTTCGTAGGTCATGAACCCTGCGTTCCAGCTCCCGCAACAGGCGCGCTAGGTACCCTTCCAACGCCTCTTCAAAGACCTTTCGATGGTTGGCCCTATTCGTCTGTAAGGTTGCCACGAGTGCATCCTTGCTGACTGTCACAGTTCTCATGTTGCGCATCCTTGCCATTCATGGGGCCCTACCGATTAGTGCCCTCATAGGTTAAGGGCGTGAGCCGTCACCGATCCCCCACGATTCCTCAAAGTATCTCGTTTGACCCGCGAAACCGTGTGGCAGGATGGCTTCATGTACACAAATCCGGATCTGCCAAATGCATTGAGGGAACCTGAATTGCTGCGGGCCCTTCGTCGCACCGGGGAGACTGCGGCACGAAGGCAGACGCAGGATCGTGGAATTGTTGAAGATGCTGGCATACATGCCCTGAACGCGCTCTTCGAGGCGGTCCTTCGACCTGACGGTCCTACAGAGGGCGCGTGGAGAGCCTATATCAGGACTACAGCCACGCGGTTTGCTCAGGATCAAGACAAGCGATTGAAGGCGATCGGGCATGCAGGTCGTGCAGGATCGGCGCTCCGCGGCGGGGAGGGGAGGGGAGATAGCGCTTTCGATGAAGCGGGACTGCGCTGGCATGGTGTGGGAACCTTCACCAGCGATCTCGCGAACCGACTCGACGCCGAACATGAAATTCAAGTTCTTGAGATTCTGGATGAGCGCTCCAATCGTTTGTTGGTGGCGAAATATCTCGACGGCAAGTCCACGAAGCAAATCGCTTCAGAAGAAGGCATGACGCCCAAAGGGGTCGAGCGGGCTTTGTATCATGCCAAAAAGCGGCTTCAGCAAGAGCGGTAAACATGCGTTGCCGACCAAGTCGGCGAATACCATTTGAGGCGACTGCCTTACATGGGCCGGCGCACGGCCCCGTCGAGGGGAGCCTCCAAGACGGCAAGCGCCTCGGCGATGTTGCTGCGCCACCGGAAGTCGGCCTTGGCGTCGCCCCGGGTGGGGCCGCCGTTGATCAACCCGACCGGCTTGCCCGCGTTGCGCGCGTCCAGCAGCAGCTTGTAGCCGCTCATGACCGCCAGCGAGGAGCCGATCACCAGCAGCGAGGTGGATCTGGCTTCAAGTTCCTTGAGCCGCACCTTGCGCTCGGGCGGGACGTTCTCGCCGAAGTAGACCACGTTGGGTTTCAACGCCTGCGACCCGCACACCAGGCAGCCGACCATGTGGAACTCGGCCACGTGGGCCTCGTCCAGGGACACGTCGCCGTCCGGGTTCACCAGCGACGGGTCCAGGTCGATGCGCTCCAGGTACCCGGGGTTCGCCTCGTGCAGCCTCGCATCGAGGTTCTGCCGGTTTTCCAGGGCCCCGCAGTTCAGGCAGCTGATCTGTTCCAGGTCCCCGTGCAGGGCGATGACGTTCAGCGACCCGGCCGCCACGTGCAACCCGTCGACGTTTTGCGTGACGATGCCGCTGACCTTTCCCGTGGCCTCCCAGCGGGCGAGCCGGCGGTGGATGGGGTTGGGCGAGGCCTGGGCCATGTGCCGCCAGCCCACGAAGCTGCGGGCCCAGTACCGGTGCCGGGCGCTGGGCTCGTGTAGGAATTCCTGGTAGGTCATGGGCCGGTGGCGCAGCAACGAACCTTTGGGTCCCCGGTAGTCGGGGATTCCCGAATCCGTGGACACCCCGGCGCCCGTGAGCACCAGCACGGAGCCGGCCTCCAGCATCCGGCGGATGCCGGAGGCGGCAATGGCCGGATCCTGCAGCGGGGCATTTTCCCCGACCACGCGTTCAATCGAACGGATGGCGGCGCGGTGCGCCATTTGGATTCCGAGTCGTCCCTCGTGGAGCATCTGCGCCTACCTGGTTTCCGGGGGCATGGCAAAGGCCGCGGTCACCAACGCAGAATCTGCGTGGTGGCCGCGGCTGCCGATTTCACGTACTGGAAAAACCATAACCGCAGGTTTCCCGGCGGTCACTTCAGGGAGTCGGCGCATCAGCTGATGCGCCGTTGGTCGTCCTCGTCGTCATCGTCTGCGTACTTGTCTTCGTAATCCGAATAATCGGATTCGTAAGGTACGTCGACAGGGCTTGGTATCGAGGTGCTGTGACCACGATTCTTCCCAAGCTCGCGTTCCAAGGCGGACAAATCAGTGGCCGGGGAGAAATATTTCATGTCCCTGGCCTGTCGTGTCGCTTTTGCCTTCTGACGGCCGCGCCCCATGGCGTGACCCCCTTTTTTCAGTAGATCTGGAGGTGGTCCACCTGAATCAGATGGAGGCCCCAGAATATGTGACTAATTCTTTCGTATTTCAAGGTTAACATGATTCGGCGGCGAGTGCCTGCCCGGAACCACCGTTCCGCCGGTAGAGTATTATTTTGTCCACCAAGTCGACTGCCAACAGCCCGGGAGCTTGCTTGCCTGATTCGCCACTGCCAGAGCCGAAAGCCGCGCTTCCGGCTCTAAGTGCCAAGTCACAGACGCGTTCTTGGTGGCGCGCCCCGGCGCTTTGGGCACTCGTGGGCGCACTGGGAATCATGTTGATTGTCATCTATGGAGCCAACAGGTTCGGTGGCCGTGAAGCGGTCCCGGCACCGACCGCCGAGGTGACGAGAAATGCATCGCCCGGCCTCGACGGGATCATTGCATCCGAGGTCCCCGCCGACCAATTGCAGGCCGGCGATTGCCTTCAGGGATTCTCCGGCCCGCTAGAACCCTCAACGGTGGTGACCTGCGAGACCCCCCACAACGCCCAGTTGATCGGGACCTTCACGGTTGGCGGGGAAACCTTCCCCGGACCGGCGGGAATCCTTGCCCAGTCCGAGGAACTCTGCAAATCGATTCCGCTGGACCCCGAGGCTCCCCTGGACACCGGATGGTCCTATCATTTCTCCCGCCCTTCGGAATCAACCTGGAAGACCGGAGACAGGCTGGTTGCCTGCTTCCTGGCCTTGAACGAGGGAAGCGTGCGCCAGTCCATGCTCCCGCCCGAGTCTTCCGCGCTGAACACCTGAGCGGCCATGACCGCTTCGGACTCGGCCCTGCCGGTGCCCGAAGCGGTGGAGGCCGCTCCCGGCACCGGCAGGTTGAGGACGGCCTTTATCCGCGGCGCGAGGAAACGATGAGCCCGTCGGCGGACTCGTTGGCGCCAACCACGACGGTGTCGCCGTCCTGGATGGTGCCGGCCAGCAATTCGCGGGCCAGCCGGTCCCCGATCTCGCGCTGCACCAGCCGGCGCAGCGGCCGCGCACCGAAGGCCGGGTCGAACCCGGTGAAGGCCAGCCAGTCGCGGGCATCGTCGTCGACCTCGAGCTGCAGGCGGCGGGACGCCAAGCGCTCGCCCAGGGCGTCGACCTGCAGGGCGACGATCGACCCCAGTTCCTCCAGCGACAGCGCGTCGAACATGATCACGTCATCCAGCCGGTTCAGGAACTCCGGCTTGAACGAGGCGTTGACCAGGTTCATCACGGCCGCACGCTTGGTGTCTTCTTCCAGCGTCTGGTCAACCATGAACTGGGAACCCAGGTTCGAGGTCATGATCAGGATGACGTTGCGGAAATCGACCGTGCGTCCCTGCCCGTCGGTGAGGCGCCCGTCGTCCAGGACCTGAAGCAGGATGTCGAAGACCTCCGGGTGGGCCTTTTCCACCTCGTCGAGCAGCACCACCGAGTAGGGCCGCCGGCGCACGGCCTCGGTGAGCTGGCCGCCCTCCTCGTAGCCGATGTAGCCCGGAGGGGCGCCGACCAGCCGGGCCACGGTGTGCTTCTCCGCGTACTCGGACATGTCGATGCGCACCATGGCGCGCTCATCGTCAAAGAGGAAGTCGGCCAGGGCCTTGGCCAGCTCGGTCTTGCCCACGCCGGTGGGACCCAGGAACAGGAAGGATCCCGTCGGGCGGTCGGGATCCGAGATCCCGGCCCGGGCGCGGCGCACCGCGTCGGATACCGAGTCGACGGCCTTCCGCTGGCCGATCAGCCGGTTGCCCAGGAAATCCTCCATGTGCAGCAGCTTCTGGCTTTCGCCCTGGAGCATGCGTCCGGCCGGGATGCCGGTCCAGGCGGAGATGACCTCGGCGATGTCGTCGGCGGTGACCTCTTCGGCCACCATCAGCTCCTTGGTGCCGCCGGCGGCCTCGGCCTGGGCGGCGTCGGCCATCTCCTTTTCCAGCGCCGGGATCTCCCCGTAGAGCAGCCGCGAGGCGCTCTCCAGGTCGCCCTCGCGCTGCAGCTTCTCCGCACGCGAGCGCAGCTCGTCCAGGCGGACCTTGAGGTCGCCGACCCGGTTCAGGCCGGCCTTTTCCGATTCCCAGCGCGCGTTGAGGGCATCGAGCTCTTCCTTCTTGTCGGCCATGTCGGCGCGCAGCGTCTCGAGGCGTTCGCGGGAGCCGGGATCGGTTTCGCCCGAGAGCGCGAGCTCCTCCATGGTCAGGCGGTCCACCGAGCGGCGCAGCGCATCGATTTCCTCGGGGGCCGAGTCGATCTCCATGCGCAGCCGGCTGGCCGCCTCGTCGACCAGGTCGATGGCCTTGTCCGGAAGCTGGCGCCCGGCGATGTAGCGGTTGGACAGGCCGGCCGCGGCCACGAGCGCGGAGTCGGCAATGGTGACCTTGTGGTGGGCCTCATAGCGCTGCTTGAGCCCGCGCAGGATCGCAATGGTGTCATCGACGCTCGGCTCCCCCACGTAAACCTGCGCAAAGCGGCGTTCGAGGGCCGGGTCCTTCTCGATGTTCTGCCGGTACTCGTCCAGCGTGGTGGCGCCGATCAGGCGCAGCTCGCCGCGGGCCAGCATGGGCTTGAGCATGTTCCCCGCGTCCATGGCGCCCTCGGAGGCACCGGCTCCCACGACGGTGTGGATCTCGTCGATGAAGGTGACGATCTGCCCGTCGGAAGCCTTGATCTCCTCCAGCACGGCCTTGAGCCGCTCCTCGAACTCGCCGCGGTACTTCGCACCGGCGATCATGGCCCCCAGGTCGAGGGCGATCAGCGTCTTGCCGCGCAGGGATTCGGGGACGTCCCCGGCGACCATGCGCTGGGCAAGGCCCTCGACCACAGCGGTCTTGCCCACCCCGGGTTCGCCGATGAGCACCGGGTTGTTCTTGGTGCGGCGCGAGAGCACCTGGATGACGCGGCGGATCTCGGCGTCGCGCCCGATGACCGGGTCAAGCTTGCCCGAGCGGGCGATGGCGGTCATGTCGGTGCCGAACTTTTCCAGGGCCTGGAAGGTGTTTTCGGGGTCGGGGTTGTTGACCTTGCGGTCGCCGCGGATCGTGGGCAGCGCGGTGTCCAGCGCCTGGCGCGTGGCCCCGGAATCGCGCAGGGCCTTTCCGGCGGCGCCGGTGTCTTCGCTCAGCCCCAGCAGCAGGTGTTCGGTGGAGACGTACCCGTCTCCCAGGGCGGCCGCCGCCTGCTGCGCCGCGGTGATGGCCTGCAGGATGCCACGGGAGTACTGGGCCTGGGCCACGCTGTTCCCGGACGAGGCCGGCAGGGCCTTGATGGCGGCGCTGGCCTGGACCGAAACCTGGTCGGGGTCGATTCCGGTGGCCTTCAGCAATGCCACGGCCACCGATTCGCGTTGGTCAACAAGCGCCTTGAGCAGGTGTGCGGGTTCCACCTGCGGGTTTCCCGCCGTTGAGGCGTTCATTCCCGAGGCAGAAAGGGCTTCCTGGCTCTTGGTCGTCAATTTGGTGTCCACGCTCGTCCTTTCGTTGTTGGCTAACCACTCAAACTTGAGTCTACATCACTCAACTCTGTGCTCACTGAGGATATTCCCGGTGAAACGCCGAAGCGGGGGGGGCCCCCCCCGGGGGGGG
>NZ_JBIXLN010000055.1:0-23731 GCF_045798555.1 Paeniglutamicibacter sp. MACA_103
CGAACCCTGCGCCTGCATCACCGCAAGGGCCGTGTGGTTCTCCGAGGCGATCATCTCCAGCCCGCGCTGCTGGCGCGCCAGCTCCGCGTCGATGCGCTCCGCGATCTCCGGATCCAGGGTGGCAATGCTTTGGGTCAGCGTTGACTCGACAAGCGTGGTGTTCAGGGCCGTCATCCAGTATTCACTCCTTGAAGTACAAGTTGTTTATGATTGATATATCAGAACTGGTTGCAATGCTATGATGGGGATCACATAGTGTCAATGGCCATGGCAAATAAGTCGTGAAGCCGATCGAACTACAGTGAATCCGTACCTCGGCAAAGTGAAGGAGACATCCGCATGAGTACTGTCACCGCAAGCCCGGAGGTGTTGGGCGAACCCGTATCCCTGGCCGAGCAGTCGTACCGCGACATCCGCGACCGCTTGATCATGCTGGATATCCGTCCCGGGGAGCCGATCAACGACGGACAGCTGGCCCTTGAACTCGGCGTGGGACGCACGCCGGTGCGCGAGGCGCTTAAGCGCCTGGAGATCGACCACCTGGTGGTTTCCTATCCGCGCCGCGGCACGTTTGCCACGATCGTAGACATCACCGAACTTGCCGACGTCTCCGAGCTTCGGCGTTCCCTCGAGCCGCTGGCCGCCCGCAAGGCCGCGCTCAGCGCCTCGGACGCGGACCGCGACGCCCTCCGCGCGTTGGCCAAGGACATCGGTCGGCTGGGGGAGAAGAAGGTCGACAAGCGCGGATTGATGCAATACGACCTGAGCGTCCACCGGCTGATCTACCGGGCCGCGGGAAACCCCCACCTCGAGGAAACGCTGATCCGCCTGGACAACCTGGCCACCCGCATCTGGTGCCTGGTGCTGGACAAGGTCCCGTCGGTCTCCGGGCACATCGAGGAACATGTCGACCTGCTCGAAGCCATCGTAGCCGGCGAGGCCGACAAGGCCGAGGCCATGGCGCTGGATCACATCACCAGCTTCGAGCGGACGATTCGCGCGGTGCTCTAGGACGGGAACTGTCGGCGCGGACGCGGGGAGAAGAGTCCGCGCGGCGGGGAACCTACTTTCCGCCGGCCACGCTGGACGTGGCCAGCTTGGTGGCCAGTTGCAGGGCCGCGAGGCGTGAGGTCCCGCGGGGATCACCGCCCAGCAGCTCGAAGATCTTGTTCAGCCGCTTGTGCAGCGTCTGGCGTTCCATGAAGAGGGACGCTGCGGCGGCCGTGGAATTGCACCCCGAGGTAAGCCACGCATCCAGGGTTGCCACCAGGTCGCCGGCGCGCATGGTGTCGTGGCCGATCAGGTCCGAAAGGTTCTCCTGGACAAAGCGGTCCACCGAGTCGCGCCCCAGCTCCCGGACGCACAGGCGTTCAAGGACCACGTCCTCGCAATCACGCAGCCCGCCGGAATCCGGCATGGGCAGGGCCAGCCGCTCGGTCAGGAACGCCTCCTGCAGCGACCACGAACCGTGCGTGGCGTCGGCTACCCATGGACCAAGGACGCCCTGGACGGGCACCGCACCGATTTCCCCGCGCAACCCCCTGAGGATCTTCCGCCTCTCCTCTTTGGGGGAGCGGCCCCTGAGCGGGATGAGCCCATAGAGGTAGTCGCCATCGAGGTATGTCTTGATGTCCGGGCTGTTGCGCCGCAGGATCCGTTCCAGGGTGCTACGCATCCGGCCCAGCTCGACGCCGCGGAAAATGACCACGGCCACCGGGACATTCACCTCGAGCCCGACCCTCGTGCACAGGTCCTTGACCTCGCCGTCGCCCGAGTTGCGGATGATGGCCTGCATCAGTGCCGAATCGGCGATTTGCGAGCGCGTGGGCCGGTGGTGCTGGGAAAGGGCCAATGCCAGGATGCTGCCCAGCCTCTCGGCAACCGTGGTCAGCAGTTCCCGCTCGGACGGGTGCCGGCTTTCCAGGTGCAGCCTGGCGCCGACCACGTCGCTGACGAAGATGTCGGAGACGATTTCCATCCCGATCTCGTCCTCGGGGACCCCGCGGCTGCTGGCCAGGGTGATGCCGCCCAGGTCCACCAGAAGGGTGTTCGCCTCCAGGGCCTCCGCGATCAACGAAATCAACGGAGCCAGGTTGGGGCCGGAGGTGGCGATCTGGTGGGCCAGGCGCTGGGAGATCTCGTCGGCACGCTGCAGCGCCAAGGCATGCGCGGAGACGATGCCGCGGTTGATGGTTTCCGCGAGTTCCACAAAAGGAACCGTGGCGCGCAATTCGATCAGGGGCAGCCCGGCGGCTTCCGCTGCATCAATGAGCTCGCGGGAGAGGCTCTTGTTCAGTCCGGCGGTCTCAATGGCAAGCGCCGCGACCTTTCGCTCCGCCAGGCTCTGGACGTATTGGACCTGGGCTTCGGGGCGCAGAGCCAGGAGTGTCTGGCCGCCACTGAGTAATAGTTCCTCGCCCCGTAACAATGGCGCGATCTCGAGGACCTCGCTGGAGTGCACCCAGCGGACCCCGTTGTGCGGGACCTGGTCGGCGCCGGCGACGATGCGCGGCCGCGCCTTGGCGAAGAGGGGACTGGCCAGAACGTCCTTGAGGCGGAGAAGCATGCACGGATCCTTGGGGTGGAAATGGAACGGCTGATGAGCGGAAGTGCCGCTAGGTGACACTTTGTCACCAAGACTGGAGTATAAATATACATTTTGAGTGTACTAGGTGGTGAAGATCACTCCTACGCTGGTGGATAAGTTCTTGTCGAACCACCGCAGTCGAGAGAGTGAACCAATGAGTAGAGATGTTGCCAGTTCATCTGAAAGCGTGACCCATGAGGTCGAGGACTCCCTTCAGCCGATTCCCGAATCAGCCAGGACCACCAAACTTTCCGGGCAGTTCTGGATCTGGGCGGGGGCCAATGTCGCCCCCATCAACTGGATCCTCGGTGCCCTGGGCATCCACTTGGGACTGGGCCTTGCCGACACCCTGACCGTGCTGATTGCCGGAAACGTCATCGGCATGCTCGGCTTCGGATTCTTCGTGATCCTGGGGCAGCGGACCGGCGCCACCGGGATGCTGCTGGCCCGCGGAGCCTTTGGCCGCCGCGGCGCCTACCTGCCGGCCGCCATCCAGGCGGTCATCGCCATTGGTTGGTCGGCAGTCAACACCTGGGTCATCCTCGACCTGATCATGGCCCTGTTCGGAATGATCGGCTGGGTCGACCCAACCGCAGCCAACCTGATGTGGAAGATCTCGACGGCGGCGGTCATCATGGCCATCCAGGTGGCCATATGCTACCGCGGCTACAAGGCCATCGCCCGCTTCGAGCGCATCACCATGCCCCCGACCATCATCGTGCTGATCGCCATGTCGATCCTCGCCTGGACCCAGCTCGACATCGACTGGAGCTACCAGGGTCCGGTCGGCGAGGTCCTCACCGGCATGCCGCGCATCGCGGCAATGTCCTCGATCATGACCGCCATCGGGATCGGCTGGGGTATTGGCTGGTTCACCTACGCGCCGGATTACTCCCGCTTCGTCTCCAAGCGCATCAAGACCCACAAGCTCTACATCGTCAGCGTTCTCGGCCAGTTCCTCCCGGTCGTTTGGCTCGGCATCCTTGGTGCCAGCCTTGCCACCAAGAACGGCACCGCCGACCCCGGACAGCTGATCGTGGAGTCCTTCGGCACCCTGTCGATCCCCGTGATCCTGCTGGTCATCCACGGGCCGATCGCCACCAACATCATCAACATGTACACCTTCGGTGTTGCAACGCAGGCACTGGACATCAATGTCTCGCGAAAGAAGCTTTCCCTCCTGGTCGGTGTCCTGTCCATGGCCGCCGTCATCGCATTCCTTTTCGCCCACGACTTCGCCGAGGTCCTGCACAACTGGATCATTGCCATCGCGGCCTGGGTTGCCACCTGGGGCGGCATCATGGCGGTCCACTACTTCGTCTTCGAACGCCGCCACAAGGACTTCTCCTACCTGTTCCTTGATCCCAGGTCGACCAAGCTCAAGTCCTTCAACCCCGCGGCATTCATTGCCTTCGCCGGCGGCATCTTCATGACCTGGATGTGCATGTACGGGTCGATCCCGGCACTTCAGGGACCGATCGCCACCGCGGTGGGCGGCATCGACTTCTCCTGGCTGGCCGGAACCGCCACCAGCGCCGGCTTGTACTACGTCTTGGGGCTGAACAGATTCAAGTCCCGAATCGAACAAGGCGTGCCGCTGGGACTGAAGCTTGACTGCTCCGACGCGGAGTTCATTCGCCAGCACGGCAGCGCGGAGTTCCTGCTCGCCGAGCAGCGGATCGACGACCCTGCGACCACGGCGCCTTCGGCCCACGAGCAAGACCCCGATCGGCACCCGATCGGATCCTAGCCGCCGGCAGCCCGCCGTCGCGCTGACTTGTTCTTCATCTTCCCCTTATCCACCTTGACGCGGCCCGCGCCACGCCTCACGGGGCTTCAGCCCCGTACGCCATGACCACAAGGAGCATCTCGATGCAGTCGGTTTTTCTTGAAGACATCGATGCGGACACCTATGCCGCATACGTGGCCCAGCCCCATGCAACCGTCATCATTCCTGCGGGTGCCACCGAGCAACACGGCCCGCACATGCCGTTGGGCGTCGACGCGATGCTGTCGCGGACCCTTGCCGGCGCCGTTGCGTCGAAGCTCGGCGCCCTGGTCGCTCCGACGATTTCCTATGGCTACAAGTCGCAGCCGCGCTCCGGTGGCGGCAACCACCGGCTCGGAACCACGAGCCTGAGTGGCTCGACGCTCACGGGCCAGGTCGAAGACATCGCGCGGTCATTTATCGCCCAGGGCTTCACGAGGGTCGTCATCCTCAACGGCCACTTCGAGAATTACCAGTTCATCTACGAGGGGCTGGAAATCGCCGTGGGCCGTTCCCGGGAAATCGGACTCGATGCCCGCGCCATGCTCCTCTCCTATTGGGACTTTGTAGATGAAGAGACCTTGGCAAGGGTCTTCCCCGACGGGTTCCTGGGCTGGGACATCGAGCATGGAGGGGTGTTGGAGACATCCTTGATGATGCTGCTGCACCCGGACAAGGTGGACATGTCCCGGGCCGTCCAGCATCCGCCGGCGCAGCTGAAGGCCTACGACGTCTTCCCCGAGGATCCCTCGCGCACCCCGGCCAGTGGATGTCTCTCCTCGCCGACCGGCGCCAGCGCCGAACGGGGGCGGCTTCTTTTCGATGCGGTGACCCGCTCCGTGGCCCGGGCCATCGAGGCCGAGTACGCGCTGCCGCTGCAGGTTGTCGGCATGGGATAGACGAGCGCGGGGCCCCGGGGCCATTCGAAACCCCGAAAAAGTCAAGGGTGTTTGAGGGAGAACCCAACCCTTGACAGTGACACAACGCACAAATAGAGTCTACGCAACAGTGTTGCAAAGAATGCAACTCAAAAACTTTCTGGTGGTCCCCCATGATTCAGCGCAAAAACTCCGCAAACGGCAATGACGCCCACGCGCGTTCTGCAACGAGCACGCTCGCCAATGCCTCGACAAACGATCTTGGCCCCACGTTGAGCGGCCAGCAGCGCCCGGACCCGGCAGGGATCGGAAAGCAGACCCGCCGCAAGGTCGTGGCCGCAAGCTTCATCGGCAACTTCGTGGAATGGTTCGACTATGCGGTCTACGGCTACCTGGCCGTCACCATTACCTCGGTGTTCTTCCCGGATTCCGACCCGGCGACCGGGCTGATGCTCACCTTCGCACTCTTCGCGATTTCCTTCCTGGTCCGACCCCTGGGAGGGTTCGTCTGGGGCCACCTCGGCGACAAGATCGGCCGCCGCGAGGCGCTGTCCTGGTCGATCCTGATCATGTCCGCCGCAACCTTCTGCATCGCACTGATTCCGTCCTACGACACCATCGGAGTCTGGGCCCCGATCCTGCTGCTGATCATCCGCGTCGTCCAGGGCTTCTCTGCTTCGGGTGAATATGCGGGAGCATCCGCCTTCCTGGTGGAATATGCTCCGGCCAACCGGCGCGGCCTCTATGCCGCCGTCGTTCCGGCCAGCACGGCCGCCGGCCTACTGCTGGGCTCGCTGCTGGCGGCACTGCTGACTGGCCTGCTTGAGCCGGAGCAGATGCAGTCCTGGGGCTGGCGCCTGCCGTTCCTGCTGGCAGCGCCCATGGGCCTGATCGGTCGCTATATCCGCACCAGGCTCGAGGATTCGCCGGTCTTCAAGGAACTGGCCAAGGAAGACGAGGTCATCAAAGCCCCGGTCAGCATGCTGTTCAAGAACCACTGGCGCCAACTACTTCAGGCCGTGGGCGCGGTGCTGCTCAACGCGGTCGGTTTCTACGTCATCCTCAGCTACATGCCCACCTACCTTTCCCAGGAACTGGGCATGGATGAGACCGCATCCTACGTCGCGACCACGGTTGCCTTGTTGACCTACATCGGCTTCATCTTCCTCACCGGAATGCTCTCCGACCGCTTGGGGCGCAAAAAGGTCCTGATGAGCGCCTCGATCCTCTTCGTGGTGCTCACCGTGCCGGCGTTCATGCTCCTAGACACCGGCAACTTCGTCATCATCCTTCTCGTGCAGGTCCTGCTCGGTGGGATGCTCAGCCTCAACGACGGAACGCTGCCAAGCTACCTGGCCGAAATGTTCCCCACCCGGGTCCGCTACTCCGGATTCGCCGTTTCCTTCAACCTCTCCAACGCCCTCTTCGGCGGCACCGCACCCTTCGTGGCCACGCTGCTGATCGCAACCTCCGGCAGCCTGCTCGCCCCGGGCTGGTACCTCATGGGCGCGGCGGCCATCTCGCTGGTCGCCGTCGCCTGCTCGGTGGAGACCAGCAAGAAGGCCCTCGCCTGACCCTCCCCGGCCTTTCCCCCCAATACCAACACCACACATCAACAACCCAAAGGAGAAAACCATGACCATTGCACCTGCCAACGCAACGAACGTTTCCGAGCTCGAGCGACTGAAGACGCTTCACAACGGCACCAAGCAGCAGCTGACCTTCTCGGACGCCGAGTTCGAACGCCGCCTGGCCGGCCTGCGCAAGATCATGGCCGCCAAGGAACTGGACGCGGTCATCCTGACCAGCTACCACGGCATCAAGTACTACTCCGATTTCCTGTACACCACCTTCGGCCGCAACTACGCGCTGGTTGTCACCGCTGACAGCTCGACCACGATCACCGCGAACATCGACGCAGGAATGCCGTGGCGCACCAGCTACGGAGACAACATCGTCTACACCGACTGGAAGCGCGACAACTTCTACTACGGCCTGCAGGAAGCCCTGAAGCGCAACGGCGTCAAGGCCTCGCGCATCGGCGTCGAAGACGACGCACTTCCGTTGATGACCCGCCAGGCCATCGCGGCCACCTTCGACGGTGCCACCCTGGTCGATGTCTCGCAGGATGCCATGCGCCAGCGCATGATCAAGTCCGCCGAGGAGATTGAGGTCATCAAGCACGGTGCGCGCATCGGCGACCTGGGCGGCGAGGCCATCAAGGCCGCGATCCGCGAGGGCATCACCGAATACGAGGTCGCCCTCATCGGCACCGAGGCCATGGTCCACGAGATCGCCAAGACCTTCCCGCACCGCGAAGTGCGCGACACGTGGGTCTGGTTCCAGTCCGGCATCAACACCGACGGCGCCCACAACTGGGCCACCACCCGCAAGCTGCAGCGCGGGGACATCCTTTCGCTGAACTGCTTCCCGATGACTTCCGGCTACTACACCGCCCTGGAGCGCACGCTGTTCCTCGGCGAGCCGGACGCCCGCTCCCTGGAGCTGTGGAACGTGAACGTCGAGGTGCACAAGCGCGGCCTCGAGCTCATCAAGCCCGGAGCGGTCTGCAAGGACATCGCCGCGGAGCTCAACGAGATCTTCATCGGCCACGGCCTGCTGCCCAACCGCACCTTCGGCTACGGCCACTCCTTCGGCGTGCTGTCGCACTACTACGGCCGCGAGGCGGGCCTGGAGCTGCGCGAGGACATCGACACGGTCCTGGAGCCGGGCATGGTCGTCTCCATGGAACCGATGATCACCGTCCTGGACGGCGAGC
Source organism: Paeniglutamicibacter sp. MACA_103 (assembly GCF_045798555.1). Taxonomy (NCBI): domain Bacteria; kingdom Bacillati; phylum Actinomycetota; class Actinomycetes; order Micrococcales; family Micrococcaceae; genus Paeniglutamicibacter; species Paeniglutamicibacter sp. MACA_103. Next base: position 8,013 of record NZ_JBIXLN010000055.1, read on the forward strand.
CGGGAGCCGGCGGATACCGCGAGCACGACATCCTGGTCATCGGCGAGGACGGCGGAGTCGAGAACATCACCAAGTTCGGCTTCGGCCCGGAAAACAACATCATTGATGCCTAGCATCGAACTGGCATGATGGAGGGGGGGGCGGTGGAGTGCACGCGTGTGCCCCGCCGCCCCCTTTCCGATGGCCACCGTCATCCCCGCATCCGAGAAAGAATCGAGCCCCTCGCCATGATCCTGGACGAACACGACCGCGCCGGATACGCCACCGCCCTTGAACAGGCCCGCCTGGGTGCCGGCGAGGGCGGGGTGCCCATTGGCTCGAGCATCTTCGAGAACGGCGTGATGCTGGGGGCCGGCCGCAACCGCCGCGTGCAAAACGGGGATCCGACGGCGCACGGGGAAATCGACGCGCTGCGCAATGCCGGACGCCGTGCCTCCTACGCCGGGACCACCCTGTACTCCACACTGGCGCCCTGCGCCATGTGCTCCGGATCGATCATCCTCTTCGGCATCCGGCGCGTGGTGGTCGGGGAGAACCGGAATTTCCCCGGCGAGCTCGAACTGCTGCGCTCCCGCGGCGTGGACGTCGTGGTCATCGACGATGCCCGGGCCACCACGCTCATGGAAGACTTCGTCACCCAGAACCCGGGACTTTGGAACGAAGACATCGGCGTCGACGAGGCACAACCCGACACGGCCCAGTAGCGTACAACTGTGAACGCACCAACCAGCACCCCACCCACCGGAGGAATCCCCATGGTTGCCCAAACGGCCGAAACCACCACCGCGGAACCGCGCGGCGCCTCGGTCATCGTCAACGTCATCGACGTGCTGCGGTGCTTCACCGTCGAGAACCCGGTGCTGGGCGTCACGGAAATCGCCGCCCGGGTGGGGCTCCACAAATCCAGCATCTCGAGGATCCTGGCCACGCTGGAGCAGGAACGCATCGTGGCCCGAGACGAGGCCACCCGCAAGTACTCGCTGGGGCTGGGCCTCATCGCGGTCGCCGGCCCGCTGCTGGCCAACCTCGACGTACGACGGGTGTCCTACCCGTTCCTGGCGGAACTGGCCGCGGACACCGGGGAAACCGCGGTGCTGACCATCTGGGACGGCGCCGAATCCGTCTCGGTCGAGCAGATTCCCAGTATCCACCACGTCAAGCACACCTCGGCCATGGGCAGCCGCTACAACACCGCGCTTAGCGCCTCGGTCCAGGTCTTCCTGGCCCACGAGGCACCCGACCGCGCCGCGGGCCTGCTGGAATCCGGTGCCGTGGTGCTGCCCGCGAACACCGCCGGTGCCCGCGCCGCCTACCTCAAGCGCCTGGAGACGGTGCGGGAGCGGGGCTATGCGGCGAACCACGGCGAGACCTCGCCCGACGAGGTCGGCGTGGCCGCGCCGATCTTCGACCACCGCGGCACCGTGGTGGCAAGCGCCATGATCGCGGCCCCGTACTACCGGGTCTCGAAGGAACAACTGGAGGAACTCGGTGCCGCATGCGTGCGGGCGGCACGGCAAATCAGCATGCGCCTAGGCGCATCGCCGGCCTGAGCCGACGGCGCAACCATCGAACAGGGGGAGCGGCATGTTTGAACCACGTGGTGCACACACCTTTGACTACGCCCTGCACGAGGGCACCGAGACCCGCATGCAATTCCATTTCGTCGACGAGATGAAGATGCCCGTCGCCATCCAGACCTGGGAACTGCCGCCCGGCGGACACGAGGGAATGCACACCCACCACCGCCACGACATGGCCCTGGAGGAGTTCTACCTGGTGCTGTCGGGCACCGCGTCGATGCGCGTGGGCCAGGAGCACCACGAACTGCGGGCCGGGGACAGCGTCCTGGCCCCGGCCGGGGTGGAACACGACCTGCGCAACACCGGGGAGGACACCCTGCGCGTGCTGGTGGTCTGGGGCGAGGAGGGGCACAAGGACTTCTCCGCCTTCGGGTCGGTTGCCAAGGCAAGGGCAGCGCGAACCGGCACACCGTGAGTGCTCAGCGTGCGGCGCCGGTGCCGGCGGGCCGCGACGCCTCCATGCTGGCGAGCCACCGATCCAGCAGGCCCGCCGTGAGCTCCGGCTGGTCAAGGTGCGCGTTGTGGCCGGCGTTTTCGAGGACCGAAACCGTGGCGTGGGCGTAACGCTCCGCCAGCGCAACCTGGTCCTCGAAGCCCACAATGTGGTCTTGCCGCCCCGCAATGACGAGGGTCGGGCCGGCGAACCCGGCAGGGCGTTGCTCGGGTTCGCGCGCCAACGCATAGTTTCCCGCGATCCGGCCGATGGCCGAACGGTCGAATGCCCGCAGACCAGGCAGCACGGAGTCGCGGAAACGGGCCCAGTTCTCCGGGGACTGGATGACCGCCATCTCCGCATAGGCCTTCGCGTCCTCGGGGTCCAGGGAAGCCAGCAGCCGAGGGTCGCTGTGCAATACCGTGGCCGGCGGCAGGACCCGCTGTCCGTGGTCGGCCACCGCCACCGGGCACAGCAGCGCCAGGCCAAGTACTTGTTCCCCGAATTCGGCCACAAGGTGGCTGGCAATCATTCCGCCAAAGGAATTGCCGAGTATCGCGAATCGTTCGTTCCCGAAGGCCTTCCGCGCGAAGGACACGACGGCATCGGCGACGGCATCCGTGCTCCGCACCTCGGACCCGGCGGCGGATCCGCCCATTCCGGGCAGGTCGATGTAGACCCGGCGCCACGTGCCGCGCGCGGCAAACACCGGATCGAGTCCCAGCAGCAGGCGATGGTCCACGCATAACCCATGGACCATCAGGATCGGGGTTCCGGACCCAAATTCAACGAAGTGCACGATTGAACGCTAACACCGCCCCGTACCGGCAACTGGTCGCGCGGCTACGCGGGAACGCCCGGGGCACGGCTCGGAACCCGGTGCCCGGCGGCGGGCCGGAAGGCCGCACCGTTGCCGGCGCGAACGCCGTTGCCGATGACGAAGACCTCGAACAGCTCGTGGATCAGCACCACCGCGGCCAGGCCCAGGGTGCCGAACAATGCCAGCGGGATCAGCACCGCGATCAGTGCCAGCGACGCGCCAATGTTCTGCAGCATGATCGACCGGGTCCGCCGCGCGTGGGCGAGCAACGCCGGCAGGTGGTTCAGGTCCTCGCCCATCAGCGCGATGTCGGCGGTCTCTATGGCCACGTCGGTTCCCATGGCGCCCATGGCTATCCCCACGTCTGCGGTGGCCAGCGCCGGGGCGTCGTTGACGCCGTCCCCGACCATGGCCACCCCAGCGGACTCCTGCAGGCTGCGCACGATTCGGGCCTTGTCCGCCGGGCGGAGATCGGCGTGCACCGTGGTGATGCCCGCTTCCCTGGCCAGTGCCCCGGCGGTGCGGGGATTGTCGCCGCTGAGCATCAGGACGTCGTAGCCGTCTCGGGCCAGTTCCGCCACGACGCCGGGCACCTCCGGGCGCAGTTCGTCGCGCACCGCGATCGCCCCGATGAGCGCTCCCGCTTCCTCCACCAGAACCACGGTGGCACCGGATTCCTGCAGCCGCTCGGTGTCGGCGGCCAGGGCCCCGGCGTCGATCCAGCCCGGGCGGCCCAACCTTGCAGGTGCCCCGGCAACCGTTCCGCGCACCCCGGCCCCGGGAACGGTTTCCACGTCCCGGGCCGCGGGGACACCGGGACGGGAAGCCAGGATGGCCCGGGCCAGCGGATGCTCGGAGCGCGACTCCAACGCGGCGGCAAGGCCCAGGACGTGATGCTTGCCTTGGCCCTCCGCGGTCAGCACCTCGATGACCGAAGGCTTGTTCGCGGTCAGTGTCCCGGTCTTGTCCAGGGCGACCGTGCGGATCCTGCCCAGGGACTCGAGGGCGGCCCCGCCCTTGATGAGCACCCCGGCACGGCTGGCGGCGCCGACCGACGCCACGACGGTCACCGGGACGGAGATCGCCAGGGCGCATGGGGATGCGGCGACGAGCACGACCAGGGCACGCTCAATCCACAGGACCGGTTCGCCGGCCAGCAGGCCATAGGCCGCGATCAGGGCCGCGACGACGAGGATGCCCGGAACCAGCCGGCGGGCGATCTTGTCGGCCAGCCTTTGGCTGGTGCCCTTGCGGGACTGCTCGGCCTCGACGATGTGCACGATCGTGGCCAGCGAGTTCGACTCCGTGGGACTGGTGACGGTGATTTCCACCGGTCCGGTGCCGTTGATGGAACCGGCAAAGACCGCGTCTCCGGGGCCGGCCTCGACGGGCACGGATTCACCGGTCAGCGCCGAGGTGTCCAGCGCCGTGGTACCCGAGCGGACGGTTCCGTCGGTGGCCAGCCGTTCGCCGGGTCGCAGGACCAAAAGGTCGCCGACGACCAGTTCCTGCGGCGGGATGGTGGTCTCGATGCCGCCGCGGAGAACGGTTGCCTCCTGGGGCACCAGATCCAGCAGTGCCCGCAGGCCCCGCCGGGTCTTGGCCAGCGAGTATTCCTCCAGGCCTTCGGAAATGGAATAGAGGAAGGCCAGCGCCGCGGCCTCCGCGACCTGCCCCAGCGCAAGGGCGCCGAGGGCGGCGATGGTCATCAGGGTTCCCACGCCGATCTTGCCTCTGGCCAGCCTGCGCAGGGAAGACGGAACGAACGTGGAGGCCGCTGGAAGCAGAGCTGCCACCTGCAGCAGCAGCACCACCCGGTCCGGTGTGCCCAGCAGGAACGTAACCCAGGCGGCCAGCAGCAGAACACCCGAGAGGGATGCCAGGCGGATTTCGGTGCTCTGCCAGAACCTCGTTTTGCCTGGTCCGGGGCCGGGCTCTTGCGCTGCCGGGGCGTCGTGGCCGCAACAAGCGTCGCTCATGCCAGGAACTCGGTCGGTGGTTCAGGACAAAGCGCGTCAGGCACGGCAGTCGCCGTCCGGTGCACAGCACTCCGGGTCCACGGCCAGGACCACGCCGATGAGGTCCTTGATGGCATGGCCCAGTCGCGCATCGGCAAGCTCGTACCGGCTTCGCCGCCCATCTGGCATGGCCGCGACCAGGCCGCAGCCGCGCAGGCAGGAAAGGTGGTTGGACATGCTTTGCCGCGAGACCCCGAGGGAATCGGCCAGATCTGCAGGATAGGCGGGTGCCGAGGCCAGCGCCAGGAGGATCCGCGCGCGGGTCGGGTCGGACACCGCATACCCGAAGCGGGCAAGGACCGGGGCATTGGTCAAGGTTTCCATGAAACCAGAGTACATCGAATGATGAATTCATAAAAGAGTGTATTGAGGTGGAGGCTGGTCCGTCGAGCGCGCCGTCGCGGCACATGCCGCGCCTCCGAGGATGCGGTGCGTGTGGCCCGCGCCACTTCGGCGCTAGGGTGGATCCATGTCGAACATCCCGCATTCGCAACACTTCGATGTCATCGTCGTCGGTGCCGGCCTGGCCGGGCTGGTGGCGGCCACCGAGGCCACCGCGGCAGGGGCACGCGTGCTGCTGCTGGACCAGGAATCCGAGGCGAACCTCGGCGGTCAGGCCCATTGGAGCTTCGGCGGGATCTTCCTGGTCAACTCGCCGGAACAACGTCGGCTGGGTGTCAAGGATTCCTTGGACCTCGCTCTGCAGGATTGGGACAACACCGCGGGATTCGACCGCGACGAGGATGGCTGGGCCCGCGAGTGGTCCCGCGCCTACGTCCAATGGGCGGCCTGGGGCAAGCGCGAGTGGCTGCATGAACGCGGCATCCGGTTCTTCCCGGTGGTCGGCTGGGCCGAACGCGGCGGGGCGGGAGCCCAAGGTCCGGGAAACTCCGTGCCGCGCTTCCACGTCACCTGGGGGACCGGGCCGGGGCTGCTGGCTCCGTTCATCCGGGCGGCCCGGATCGCCGAGGCCAAGGGCCAGCTGACGATGCTCTGGCGGCACCAACTCGACGAACTGGTTACCGACTCCGGTGCCGTCATCGGGGTGCGCGGCACGGTGCTTGCCGATGATCCGGCACCGCGCGGGGTTGCCACCAACCGCACCAAGACCGGGGACTTCGAATACTTTGCCCCCTCGGTCATCGTTGCCACCGGCGGCATCGGAGGGAATCTTTCCAAGGTGCGCGCGGCCTGGCCGGAACGACTGGGGAGCCCGCCGCGGGACCTGGTCTCCGGAGTGCCCGCCCACGTGGACGGGCGCGGCCTGGACATCGCCCACCGGGCCGGTGCCCGACTGGTCAACGGGGACCGGATGTGGCACTACACCGAGGGAATCGCCAACTGGAACCCGGTATGGAAGCACCACGGAATCCGCATCCTGCCCGGGCCCAGTTCCCTGTGGCTGGATGCCACCGGCAAGCGCCTGCCCGACCCACTGTGGCCCGGCTTCGACACGCTCGGGACCCTCGAACACCTGCGCGGCACCGGGCACGACCACAGTTGGTTCATCCTCAACCGGCGCATCATCGGCAAGGAGTTCGCGCTCTCCGGCTCCGAGCAAAACCCCGACCTCACCGGCAAGGACATCCGCGCCGTACTGGCACGGGCGCGAGTGGATGTCCCCGGCCCCGTCCAGGACTTCCTGGACCACGGCGAGGACTTCGTCCAGGCGGCCACGCTCGATGAGCTGGTGGCCAAGATGAACCGGCTGGCCGGGGAAGACCTCCTGGATCCGGCCCAGGTCGCCGGGGTGCTCGAGACCAGGGACTCGGCCACGGCGAACGGATTCGGCAAGGACGGCCAGATCTCGGCCATCACCTCGGCCCGGAACTACCTGGGCGACAAGCTGGTGCGCAGCGTCAAGCCGCACCGCATCACGGACCCGAAGGCCGGCCCGCTGATCGCCGTGCGATTGAGGATCCTGACGCGCAAGTCGTTGGGCGGGATCCAGACGGACCTGGATTCGCGGGTACTGGACGCCGGCGGGAACCCGGTCCCGGGACTCTATGCGGCGGGAGAGGCGGCAGGTTTCGGCGGCGGGGGCATCCACGGCTACCGTGCGCTCGAGGGCACCTTCCTGGGCGGCTGCCTCTTCAGCGGCAGGGCGGCCGGCCGGCACGCGGCGGGGGCCGGGAAGCGGACATAGGGCGAGCCACCAACGTCCCGTCCCGGATGCCGGGGGTCTGGGATGTTCGTGGCCCGGCGAGGTGGGTTCGGTCAGTGCGTGAAGTGGTACGCCGTGCCAAAGAGCACTGCCGAAAGGCCGAAGGCGATGCCGATCATCATCGGTTCCCAGGCCCCTTGTACGGCAAACAGCAAGATGGCGAATATCGCGAACAACAACATCGCCAGGATTCCGCCAAGGATGATCGATCCGCCGCCGTGGTGGTGCACGGCAGTCTGCGCATTTCGATGAAATAGAGTAGCCATGTCCTCAGGGTAAGCCGAACAACAAGGAAAAACGAGGGATAGACCATGAAGGATCCAGTGCAGGAATCCGCGGGGGACTGGCGCCAGGTTTTTGGTGCCTTGGCCAACGAGGAGACCCGCCGCTACTACGCCCAGCAGGTCCTGGGATTGGAAAGCGACCTGCGGCCCGAGCGCCGGGCCAAGGCCCGGCAAAACCTCGCCAGCGCCGGCCTGCTCGATGAACGGGGCCTGGTGGACGAACAGGTCTTTGCCCGCGTGCTGGCCGCCGGAGCACGTCGGGATCAGCGGACGGGCAGCGAACGCTACTTCGACGAAGCGGGCCGCATCGACCGCTATCCCCGGAAGCACGAGGAACGCCTGGGCCTGCTGCGCGTGGTTGCAGGCAAGGTCTTGCGGCACGGGCAGCGGCTCACCGAGGCCGAACTGACCTCGAAGCTGGAGGAGTTCACCGACGACCCGGTGCTCCTGCGCCGCTACCTGGTCGACTACGGGATGCTGCTGCGCCAGCCGGACGGGTCCGCGTACCGGTTGGCGGACGGCTCGGACTAGCCAGGGTGTTTGTGTCCACGGCTCGCAAGGGAGTAATTTCTTATGTGTACGGATTGCGGCACCTGCCGCTCCGTTCCCATACATTCCAGGAGACCCATGTCTGACCCGTATGCCCGCCCGGGCGGCGATCCCCACCACGGATCGTGGTCGTCTCCCGGCGGGTACGCGGGGCGGCCCGCACCCGGGCAGCAGCCGTACCCCGGCCAGTACCAGGGCGCGTATCCGGGCCAGTATCCGCCGGGCGGGTACTACGGTTACTACGGCAGCGGCGGCAACCAGCCGCCGCCGCGCACACACGGGATGACGACCTTTGCGATGGTGACCGGAATCGTGGCGGCCGCGGTGTCCCTGGTCCCGTTTCTCGGCTTCGTCTCCTTCGTGCTGGGTCCCCTGGCGATGGTGTTGGGCATCGTGGGCATCGCCAAGCGGATCAGGAGCCGCGGTTTCAGCGTCACGGCATTGGTGACCGGCACGTTCGGGCTGCTGGTCTCGATCCTCTACGCCGTGCTGCTTTCCACGATCCTCTCGTTCTACGACAACACGCAGAGCTTTGAGTTCGAAGCGGAGGGCACCGACGGATATGTGCTCTCGTTGACGACGACCTCGGCCATGCCGGAGACGACCAACCATTCCCGCCCGTTTCGCAGCACCGTGGATGCGTCGACGCTCTTTGGCGGGCTCGTCGTCACGAACCTGGAGGGCAAGCGGGGAGAGGTCGGCTGCCGGATCTACGACTCGGCGGGAAACCTGTTGGTGGAAAGCACCGATGCCGGAAGCGACGCGGTGGCCGAATGCATGCTCAGCGACGTCCTGGTCCGCAAGGTCGAGGACCTGGACTTCCCCGAGGAGATCAGCGCCCGCGACCTAGGCTGACCCGCCCGCGCCCACCGCGTTGCGGGCGGCGATGATCCGGCGGATCGATCCATCCAGCACCGGGTAGTCTGCGCCCGGCCCCAAGGCCAGGAAGCACGGCGCCTCGTGGTCCGGCAGGGTGAGCCCGTCGTAGCGGTAGCCCAGGTACCTGCCGCCGGCGCGGCGCACCAGCAGGGCACCGGCGGCGATGTCCCAGGGCTTGGTGTCGAAGCCAATGGTTGCATCGCACCAGCCGGCCGCGACATGGGCCAGGGCCAGTGCGGCGGAGACCTTGCGGCGCACGGTGGCAAAGGCGCCAACCCAGGCGCCGAACTCGCGCAGGCCCGCCTCCCCGTCGAGTTCGAGGGCCTCGGCCGAGGGGTAGTCGGTCATGATGTTCGCGTGACGCTGGTCCGGGCGGGCGCCGGGAGACAGGATCGTGCCGTTCAGGTAGGCGTGTTGGGCATCGGCGGTGAATTCCAGCCCGGCGATCGGGTCGAGCACGACGGCCGCCAGCAGCACCCCGTCGCGGGCAGCCGCAATGGAAATGCAGAAGAAGGCGACCCCATGGGTGAAATTGCTGGTGCCGTCGATGGGGTCGACTATCCATTGGATGCTGCCGGCACCCGTGCTGCCGCCCTCTTCACCCAGGACCCGGGAGTCGGGCTCGGCCGCCAGCAGGTGTCCACGGATGATCTCTTCGCTCCGCCGGTCGAATGCCGTCACCAGGTCATGGGCGTTGGTCTTGTTTTCGCGTTCCACGTCCTGGCGGAACGCCCCGCGCAGGACCGGTGCGGCCAGCCGCGCCGCGTCCAGCGCAATCGAACGCAGCCGCGCGGCCAGGGCGTTGTCGGAGGTGCTGAAATTTTCGGTGCTCACGATCCACCAGCCTAGCGCCGCTGTGAGTTGCGCCAAATTAGTTTGACGGGGCAACTAAATTCACCATATGGTTGCAGAAGGCAACATTAGCCTTGGTCAACTATATTTGCGAAGGAGAGCGATCCGTTGCCACGCGGCGAAACCCCAACATTTGAACTGGTCGAAAGCCTCACCGCGCTCAAGCGCACGCTGCGCTGCGTCGAACACCTCGGCGAAGGAAAGCAGTCGGTGGGCTTCGCGGGCCTGGGCGTGCTGGCCTACATCCAGCGCAATCAGCCCACCCGCGCCACCGACATCGCCCAGTGGATCGGCATCGGACCCGCGGCGCTCAGCCGCCAAGTCGTTGAGCTGGAAAGCTCCGGATTGCTGGTGCGCACCCCCAGCCCCACCGATGCCCGCGCCCAACTGATTTCCCTCACGCCCCGCGGCGTCGAGGAACTCGAATCCGCCTACGACAGGCGCGCCACGGTGCTGGCCGGACTGCTCAAGGACTGGGACGAAGCGGAAATCGCCGCGGCCGCGGCCACCGTGAACAACATCCAACAGGTGCTGCGTGCCGGCCTGGATTCCATCCACGTCAAGAACGCCACGGCCCCCAACGCCCCGGAGGAGAACCCCCATGTCTGAGCAGCAATCGGTCGACCGGACGCGAGAGCGCCCCGGCGACCAGCCCCAAATGAGCCAGAAGGAGGTGCTGCGCTCGATCACCGGCGTGCTGGCATCCTTCTTCGCCGCCATGCTGGCAACCACGATTGTCTCCATTGCGCTGCCGACGATCATGGACGCGCTGGAAGGCACGCAGACCGACTTCAACTGGGTGCTCACCGCGGCCCTGCTGGCCAACGCCGCAACCACCCCGATCTGGGGCAAGCTGGCGGACCTCTTCGACAAGAAGAAGCTGCTGCAAATCAGCATCGTCATCTTCGTGTGCGGTTCCATGCTGGCGGGATTCGCCATCAACATCCCCATGCTCATGAGCGCCCGCGTCATCCAGGGCATCGGCATGGGCGGGCTCACCGCCATGGGCATGGCGGTCATCGGCACCGTCATCCCGCCGCGCGAGCGCGGCAAGTACTCGGGCTACTTCGGCGGCGTCATGGCCGCGGCGACCGCCGGCGGCCCGCTGCTGGGCGGGCTGATCGTCGATTCCCCGCTGGGCTGGCGCTGGACCTTCTTCATCGGGGTGCCCATCGCCATCATCTCCATGTGGCTGATCCACAAGACCCTGCACATCGCCCACGTCCCGCGCAAGGTCTACATCGACTGGGCCGGCGCGGTGCTGGTGACCATCTCGGTCTCGGTGCTGCTGATTTGGGTCTCCTACGTGGGCAAGGAAGGCTTCTACGAGTTCAACTCCTGGCAGACCTACGCGATGGTCGGCGGCTCGCTGGTGCTCATCGCGCTGCTGCTCTGGGTCGAGGGCAGGGTCCCGGAACCGGTGATCCCGCTGCGCATCATCGCCACCCGCACCACCGCCCTGGCTATCCTGGCCTCGATCTCCATCGGCGTGGCCATGTTCGGCTCCGGTGCCTTCCTGGGCCAGTACTTCCAGGTGGCCCGCGAGGCGAGCCCCACCCTGGCCGGGGTCATGACCCTGCCGATGATCGCGGGCAACCTCTTCGGCTCGGTCTTCTCCGGCCAGCTGATCTCCCGCTTCGGGCGCTGGAAGATCTTCCTGGTCATCGGCGCCATCCTGAACGTCGGTGCGCTGGGGCTGCTGGGCACGATGTCCCACGACACCAACTACTGGGTCCTTGCCGCCGGCATGTTCTTCAACGGGCTGGGCATGGGCTTCATGCTGCAGAACCTGGTCCTGGCGGTGCAGAACACCGTCAAGGTCACCGACATCGGCACCGCCAGTTCCTCGGTCGCGTTCTTCCGCGCCGTCGGAGGGGCCGCGGGCGTGGCGGTGCTTGGCGCCATGCTCTCGGACAAGGTCTCGGCGCTGGTGCTCGATGCGCTGAAATCGGCGCACCTGGTTTCGCCGGACGGGTCCACCGGCGTCGCCGCCGGCGGAACGTCGCTGAACCTCACGGAGATGCCGCCTGCCGTGCGCCTGATGTACGAGACGGCCTTCGGCGATGCCACCGGCGTGGTGTTCATGACCTCGGCCATCGTCGCCGTCGTCGGGTTGGTGTGCATCCTGTTCATCAAGGAAGTCCCGCTGCGCCGGACGGTCTAGTTCCGGCGTCCGGATCCGGTGCCCGGGGTCCCGCATTCGATCCGGAGGATTTGGTACGGGATGCCCGTACCAAACCCTTGCAGGGGTCCCGGGCCGCTTGCGGGGCAGGTGACTGCCACGATCGCAGAGACGCCCGGAAATGGGCGCGTCGTTGACTCTCAACCCTCGCTGGAAATGCCGGAGTCTCAGGCGGAAATCTCCGCACCGACCAAGTTGCCCCCTGAACGCCACGGCGAGTTTTGTGGTCTTTTCGGCGCGCCCACGGCGGAGTCTGTCGGCTCATCTATCCCGCGCTCGGCTTTGTACATGGAGTGGTGGCCGGCAGATGGGGTCATGGGGCCCTCAGTGCCGACGCCACTGCTTTGCCCAGTTCCTTCGTGGTGGCGTTGCCACCCATGTCGGGGGTGAGCGCTTGTTGCCCATGGGCGAGCACGGTTTCCATGGCGGTGGTGATGGCGTCCGCGGCTTCGGGTTCTCCCAGGTGGTCGAGCATCATGGCGGCGCACCAGATTTGTCCAATGGGGTTGGCGATGCCCTTGCCGGCGATGTCCGGGGCGGAGCCATGGACGGGCTCGAAGAGGCTGGGGAATCTGCGTTCGGGGTTGATGTTGCCGCTGGGGGCAATGCCGATGGTTCCGGTGCAGGCGGGTCCGAGATCGGAGAGGATGTCGCCGAAGAGGTTGCTGGCGACGACGACGTCGAACCAGTCGGGGTGCATGACAAAGTTAGCGGCCAGGATATCGATGTGGTACTTGTCCACATTCACGTCGCTGAAACGCTTGGCCATTTGCTCGACGCGTTCGTCCCAGTAGGGCATGGTGATGGAAATGCCGTTGCTCTTCGTGGCGGAGGTCAGGTGCTTCTTGGGTCGGCTTTGTGCCAGGTCGAAAGCGTACTTGAGGATCCGATCCACGCCGGTGCGGGTCATGACGGTTTCCTGGACCACGGTTTCGCGGTCGGTACCTTCGAAAATCTTTCCGCCAATGCTGGAGTATTCGCCTTCGGTGTTTTCGCGCACGACATAGAAGTCGACATCGCCCGGGACCCTGCCGGTCAGGGGGCTGGGCACGCCGGGCAGGAGTTTGACCGGGCGGAGGCTGACGTACTGGTCGAAATGGCGGCGGAACTGCAGGAGGCTGCCCCACAGCGAAACGTGGTCGGGGACGACGTCGGGCCAGCCGACGGCGCCGAAGAAGATGGAATCGAACTGGTTCAGTTCCTCGAACCATCCGTCGGGCAGCATTTTTCCGTGCCGGGTGTAATAGTCAGCCGAGGCATAGTCGAAGTGTTCGTAACTGAGGTTCAGGTCGAAGGCTGAGGCTGCGGCGTCCAAAACGCGCAGGCCTTCGGGCACGACTTCGGTGCCGATTCCGTCGCCGGGAATGACTGCGATGCGGTGGGGTTTCGACATCAGGTTCCTTCTTCGTCGTTGGTGGGTGTTCGGGGTTAGCGGTCGACCGGGTGTGCCGGTTCGCGGTTTTCGAGGACGTCGATGACGGCGTGCGCGGCCGCCAGGCCGGCCCGTGTCCGGGCCTCGATCGTTTGTCCGGCGAGGTGGGAGGTGATGAGCACGTTGTCCAGGCCCCGAAGGGGGCTGTCGCCGGGCAGTGGTTCGCTCTCGAGCACGTCCAGCGCAGCGCCGGCGATGGTGCCGTCGGAAAGTGCCTTGGCCAGGGCCTTCTCATCCACGAGTGAGCCGCGGGCCGTGTTGATGAGGACGGCGGTGGGTTTCATCGCTTGAAGCCTGGACGCGTCGATGAGTTTGCCGGCGCTCTGGCCTCCGCGGGTGTGCAGGGAGAGGTAGTCGGAGTCGCGGATGACGGTGTCGAGATCGGTGAACTGGACCGCATTGCCATTGCTGTCGGGGTGGGCGGTGCTGACCAGGACAGTCATGCCGAGGGCAGCACCCAGGTTTGCGGTGGCACGTCCGCTGGGCCCGTATCCGATGATGCCAAGGGTTGCTCCATGCAGCTCACGTCCGGCACCGCGTGGCCACTGCCCCTGGTTGACGGAGGTGATGACGGCGCGGAGGTTCCGTGCGGCCATGATCATCAGGCCGATGGCCATCTCCGCGACGGCGTGGTGGTTCACACCGGGGGTGTTACAAATGCGTATGCCATGGCCGGTTGCTGCCGCGACATCGATGGAGTCGTAGCCGACACCGCTGCGAGCAATGACCCTCAAGGTATGGGCGCGGGCGAGCATGTCCGCAGTGACTGGTTCGCTGGCGAGGATGGCCCCGGCGACACCGTCGAAGAGGGAGCGTTGGGCTTCCGTGTCCCTGGGGCCCCGCCAGGGTGAATATACCGGTTCCAGGCCGTGCTGCCTCAGGAGTCGATCGACGGTGTCCCCGGGTCGGAGGTAATCGGTGGTGATGAGAATGCGGGCGGACATGATGCCTTCGGGTTCCTCTTCGGTTGAGTAGGTCAATGTCTTTGTTGGTGCGCGCCGGGAGCTGAACGCGGGTCAGGGCCACCGCGGTGTCTGCGCGGCGGCCCTGACTATGGGTTGGTGTTATTAATGGACGTCGACCTTGTCCGCTTTCACGGCTTCCACGGGTTTCGTGAATTCCGGAGTCGTCCGTGTGTTGGGCTTCTTGCGGTTTGCCCCTTCCAAGGCCTTACGGGCCTGTACGGGGTCAAAGTCCTTTTCCCACTTGCCGATGACCACTGCCGCCATCGCGTTTCCCAGGACATTGATGAACACCCGGCCCTCGTTGAGGATCCGGTCGATGCCGACAATGAGCGCCAGTGCGGCAAGGGGGATGCCGCCCACGGTGCTGAGCGTGCTGGCGAGGACGATGAAGGCACCGCCGGCGATCCCTGCGGTCCCCTTGCTGGTGAGCATCATGACGCCGACCATGGCCAACTGCTGGGTCCAGTCGAGGTCCACGCCGACGGCCTGGGCGAGGAACAACGAGGCCATGGTGAGGTAGACGGCTGAACCGTCCAGGTTGAAGGAGAACCCGGAAGGAATGACGATGCCCACGGTGGACTTGCCGACACCCATGGCTTCAAGCTTCTTGATCAGCTGCGGAAGAATGGCCTCGCTGGAGCACGTGCTCAGCGCGATCAAAAGCTCTTCCTTGAGATAGCGCATCACGGCAAAGATGTTCATGCCGCACGCCCGGGCGATGAGACCCAGAACGACGATGATGTAAACGACGCAGGTGCCGGTGAAGACCAAGATCAGATACCCGAGCTGCTGCAGGCTCTGTGTGCCATAGTTGGCCACGACGGCCGCCAGGGCGCCGAAGGTGCCGATGGGCGCCAGCCGCATGACCCAGTAGACGATCTTGAAGATGACCGTCTGGAGGGCCTGGATTGCCACGGTGATCGGCTTCCCGGCTTCGCCGGAGGCGTTGAGGGCGGCGCCGAACAGGATGGCCACCAGGAGGGCGGCCAGGATCGTGTGGCCGGTGAGCGCACCGAACAGTGACTCGGGGATGATGTGGTTGACAAAATCCAATCCACTGACCTGGGCTCCCTCCTGCACCGGCACGCTGCTGGCGTTCAGTTTGGTGGGATCGATGTTCATGCCCTCGCCGGGCTTGAAGATGTTGGCGGCGAAGAGTCCGATGAGCATGGACGCCAGTGAGAGAACGATGAAGTAGCACAGTGCCTTGACACCGATGCGGCCTGCCTTGCGGAGACTGTCCATGGAGGCGATACCCAGCGACACGACGCAGAACACGACGGGGATCACGATCATTTTGACCAGTGCAATGAACCAGTCGCTAAGGGGGGTGAGTTGGGATCCTACGGCTGGTACGAGCAGCCCGACGGCGACGCCCAGGACGGCACCAAGGACGACTTGGAACCAGAGTTCGCGCAGAAGCCGGCCGAACCGGGATCGTTGCTTGGGTGGTGCGGAATGCTGCGGATCTTGAATGGTGCGGGATGACATCGTGAGTGCTCCTTTGCACAGCCGACAGAGAAAAATGGAGAGGTGGGGGGGGGGGGGGGGGGGGGGGGGG
>NZ_JBIXLN010000056.1:0-23180 GCF_045798555.1 Paeniglutamicibacter sp. MACA_103
GGCCAAAACCCCCGGGCCCCCCCCCCCGGGGGGGGGCCCCACAGTCGGTTAAGGCCCCGTCCCGCCTCGCGGGAGAGGGCGCGGGGCCAATATGCCGGACGCTGGCGCAGGGCGCCTGCGTCAAGTAGTTTTGCCGGGTGGAGAAGTGTCCGTCCGGGAGCGCCGCCGCGGCAACCCCCGGGCATGGGCAGCGGAACGGCCAGGAAGGCACGATCATGAAACTGACATTGACGGAGTTCGTGAGTCTCGACGGGGTGTCGCAAGGCCCCGGGTCTCCCGAGGAAGACACGACGGATGGGTTCACCCAAGGTGGATGGCTGGTCCCGCACATGGACGAGGCCTTCATCGAGCAGGCCGCGCAATGGCTCGGCGAAGCCGACGGGCTGCTGCTTGGCCGCCGCACCTATGAGGCCTTTGCCCGGGACTGGCCGCAGATCACCGACCCGGACGACCCGTTCACGGCGCTCATGAACTCCCTGCCCAAATACGTCGCCTCGCAAACGCTGGGCGAGGGTTCCTGGAACCCGACCACGGTCCTCTACGGCGACGTTGCCGCCAAGGTTGCCCAGCTCAAGGCCCGACCCGGCAGGGAACTGCAGATCCACGGCAGTGCCAGGCTCGCCGGCTCATTGCTCGCCGACGGGCTGATCGACGAACTCCGGCTCGTCGTGGCGCCGGTGGTCCTTGGCCACGGGCGGCGCCTCTTCCCCGACGGCGGCGCACCGGCCGGGTTGCGCCTTTCCAGCAGCACAACCACCCCGGGCGGGCTTGCCATCCTTGTCTACCAACGCGCCGGCGACGCCGCCTATGCGACGTACACGGGGGTCTCGGACATCGCCTAGGACGGGAATGTTACGCAGTCACAATCGCGAACGGGTCACGGACCGGCTTCCTGCGCGTAAGCGCCTTCTGTCCTCCGCCCGAGGCCACCCCGGCTTTCAAGGGCGGATCGATGGCTCACGGTCCGCATGAACAACATTGGGGGATATGATCGCACAATCTTCGATCCTTACGCTTCATGACTTAGTATGTCGAAATAAACTTTGACGAGACGTAAATATTTCTTCTAACGTTAGTGATGAATCAAGAGTGTCAACGTAAGGCCCTGGCCCGTTGACCGGCAACCCTCTCACGGTGGTGGGGTGCTCCAGGTGATGATTCGGCCTACCGGAACCCCGGGGGCAAGTACCGCACACCCCGCTGGTTGGCGCGTGGATTACACGCACCGCGGAGGTGGGCCGAAGCCGAAGGATTGAGCACCATGACACTCACCTCTGACCTCACCCCCAACACCCTGCGCAACGTCTTTGCCCAGCATCCCTCGGGCATTGCCGCGCTGTGCGCCATCGTCGACGGGCAGCCGCAAGGGATTGTCGCCTCGTCCTTTACGGTTGGCGTGTCCATGGATCCGCCGCTGGTGATGTTCGCGGTCCAGAACACCTCCAAGACCTGGCCGCTGGTGCGCACCAGCGGGCGCATCGGCGTTTCGGTGCTCAGTGAAAAGAACGAGGGCGTGTGCCGACAGATCGCCTCGAAGTCGGGCGACCGCTTTGCCGGGCTTCGCCTGGATTCGACCGACGAGGGCGCGCTCTTCCTGCATGACGCCACCCTGTGGCTCGACTGCTCCATCGAGCAGGAGATCCCCGCCGGCGACCACCACGTCGTGCTGCTGCGGGTACACGGCCACCAGACGCACGACAACGCCAACTCACCGCTCGTATTCCACGGTTCGGCATTCCGTCGTCTGGATGCCGAACAGCTGGTCTCCTAGGACACCCGAACCTCAAGGGCTCCACGCCCGTTGCGCCGAACCATGGATTGGGCGCGACGGGCGCGGAGCCCTTTGTTTTTGTCGAGGAATTTCCTACGACGGGTCGTGGACCACATCCATCATGTATCGATAGCCGTCGCGGGCAAGCTGGGTGAGGACCTCCAGATCGACATCGGCAAGCTTGTTCACATATAGGCACGATGCGCCGCGCTTGTGCTTACCCAATTTCGCCAGCAATGGACCGGCGGTAGGGGCGATGGTCAGCCCGTAGAGGGCCAGGTTCGCCGACCTCGGTGAGAAGCCGATGGCGCCGGCATCTCCTTCGCGGCCCGAATCGTACTTGTAGTGGTAGCTGCCGAACCCGACGATGGTCGGCCCCCACATGGTCGGCGGCTGTCCGCTGGCTTCCTCCATCATTCCCAGCAGGACCTCGGCGTCCGCGCGCCGGGTGGGGTGGGGCACCGCCGAAATGAATTCCGTTGGGTCAACGGCTGTCGGGGCGGTCTTGTTGGCGCTCATGCGGCCCAGTATGGCAGTCGGCGGTGATCTCCATCAATGCCCGCTATCCCCAGAACCTGGGCAAGTTCCGGCGTGTCTGTGGATAGCTTGTGGGTAACTGTGAAAACAGGGCCGGTTTAACCCCGGAATCTCGGGGTTTTTGTGTGTATAACCGGCGATTACGCCTGTGGGTGATGTGGATAAATAGTTTGTATCCACAGGAGTGTATTCAGATTATGCCTAGTCAGACCGATGTTGAGCCTCAAAATTTAGTGTAATCCACAATCTTCTCCCCAGACTGTGCACACAACACGCCGCGAGGTTCACAGGTTATCCACATGGCCTGTGGATAACCGTGTTGGGTTTGGTGGAAAACAGGTCTAGGGTGACAGTGTTCCCCACCTATTTCCACAGGTTCGCGGTGCCCTACGGCACCTGTGATTTTGACCCTAACGAATCGTCCGTGCTCCTTGAGACACTGATTAGGTATTGAAGCGGAAAACTTGGGAACCCGCGAAGCTTGAAGGGAAAAGCCCGTGTCGCTAGCCAGCACCGAAACCAGCTCCGATTCACAAGGATCGGACTATGGACGCACGCCACCGCAAGACCTCGTAGCCGAGCAAAGCGTGCTGGGCGGCATGATGCTGTCCAAGGATGCCATCGCGGACTGCGTGGAGGTGTTGCGAGGCCTGGACTTCTACCGCCCGGCACACGAGGCAATCTACGAGGCCATCATCGACCTCTATGGCCGCGGCGAGCCCGCCGACGCCGTCACCGTCTCGGACCTGTTGACCAAGCGCGGCGAAATCACCCGCATTGGCGGACCTGCATACCTGCACACGCTCATCCAATCCGTGCCCACCGCGGCCAATGCCGGCTTCTACGCCGAGATCGTGCGCGAACGCGCGGTCCTGCGCCGACTGGTCGATGCCGGCACCAAGATCGTGCAGCTCGGCTACTCGCAGGACGGCGAGGTCGACGCCATCGTCAACGAGGCCCAGGCCGAGGTCTACAAGGTCGCTGAGCGACGAACGGCCGAGGACTACGTCCCGCTGCGCGACATCATCGAGGGCACCGTCGATGAAATCGAATCGGCCGGCAGCCGAGGCGAAGGCGTGATCGGTGTTCCCACCGGGATCTTCGAACTCGACGAATTGACCCAGGGCCTTCACGGTGGCCAGATGATCGTCATCGCCGCCAGGCCGGCCGTTGGAAAGTCGACGTTCGCACTGGATTTTGCCAGGTCAGCATCGATTAAGCACAACATGACGTCCGTCTTCTTCTCCCTGGAAATGGGACGAAACGAAATCGCCATGCGCCTGCTGTCGGCCGAGGCGAGCATCGCGCTGCAGAACCTGCGTAAGGGCACGATCCAGGACGAAGAATGGTCGAAGATCGCCACCACCATGGGCAGGCTCAACGACGCGCCGCTGTTCATCGATGATTCGCCGAATATGTCGCTGATGGAAATCCGCGCCAAGTGCCGCCGACTCAAGCAGAAACACGACCTCAAGCTCGTGGTGTTGGACTACCTGCAGTTGATGAGCTCCGGCAAAAAGGTGGAGTCGCGCCAGCAGGAAGTCTCGGAGTTCTCCCGTGCACTGAAGCTGCTGGCCAAGGAACTGGACGTTCCGGTCATCGCCCTGTCGCAGCTGAACCGTGGTTCGGAACAGCGAACCGACAAGAAACCAATGATCTCCGACCTTCGCGAATCCGGATCCATTGAGCAGGATGCGGACATGGTCATCCTCCTGCACCGTGAAGACATCTACGACAAGGAGTCGGCTCGTGCCGGCGAGGCCGACGTGATCGTGGCCAAGCACCGTAACGGTCCGACCAAGACCATCGTTGTCGCGTTCCAGGGCCACTACTCGCGCTTCAACAACATGGCGCAGGACGGCATGGGCTAGCCCCTTCGGATCGTCGCAGGCGGGCGGTTGCCCTACCCCTTGAGGGGCGGGGCAACCGCCCGTCGCCGTTTGGCGGTCCCGCCGGGTGCCGGCGCTTGGGGGCAATTAGCTGTCCGCAAGGCCGCGTGTTCCATGAAAACGCTGCGTGAATAGTAATTATGCGATAGCGTGACGCCATGTTGACGTCCTTGCAAGCGCTCATGTGGGGCACCATCGCCGGGTCGGCGTTGTTGCTCGGTGCCGCCGCGGCCTGGTGGTTGGACATTCCGCGGAAGATTGTCTCCAGCGTCATGGCGTTCGGCGCCGGCGTACTGATTTCCGCACTGGCCTTCGAACTGGTTGCGGAGGCAGAGGAAGCCGGAGGGCTGTGGGCAACGGTGATCGGATTCCTGGCCGGAGCCGTCATCTATGTCGGGGCGAACTCCCTGCTGGTGCGCCTCGGTGCCGAACACCGGCGCCGCGGGAAGTCCGCGGCGAGGGCCGGGGGCCCCGGCGGCGGAACGAGCAACGGCGGAACGGCAATAGCGGTCGGCGCCCTGCTTGACGGGATCCCCGAGTCCATCGTGCTGGGCGTCGGTTTGCTCTCCGGCGCCGCCGTGAACCCGACCATGCTGGCGGCAATCTTCATTTCCAACGTCCCCGAGGGACTCGCCAGCACCGCGGACATGAAGCGCGCCGGCAAGGGACCCAAGGAGGTCTTTGCCATCTGGGGGAGCATCGCGGTGCTATCCGGTCTGGCCGCGATGATCGGCTACCTCGCCCTCGACAATGCCCCGGGAGAGGCGATCGCGGTGGTCACCGCTATTGCGGCGGGCGGCATCCTGGCGATGCTGGCCGACACCATGATCCCGGAGGCCTTCGAGGAGCAGCACATGCTCACGGGCTTCATTGCCGCGCTGGGCTTCCTGACGGCGCTGATCCTGCATTACAGCGCCTAGGCACGGGCTTCGGCGCGTTCAACGGCACCGACTCGTTCGTGGCGGCCTTCGTGTTTACCGCGGCCATCTGCGCCCTGCTGCCGCTCATCACCCCGCGGGTGCGCGGCACGGCGCCCTCCCGCGCGGAGCGGGAAGGCATTGTTACGCTGGATCCATGACCAGTCATCCGTTGCCCAGGATCTCGGCACCCGCCGCCCGCGCCCTGGACGGGGCGCGAATCACGACGCTTGAGCAGGCTGCGGAGTACGGGGAGGCTTCGCTGCTGGAGCTGCATGGATTCGGGCCCAAGGGGATCGTGATCCTGCGGGCCGCACTCGCCGAGCTGGGACTCGAGCTCGCGGATTGACCCGCCCGCCGCTCAGCCCTTCGGCAGGATCGCCAGGTGCTCGGGCGTGGGCTTCACCAGGCTCGCGTCGTACTCGTGGTGCTTGGTCACGTAGACCTTGATGTAGGGACAGACCGGCACGATCTTGTGGCCCTGTTCCACCGTGTCGGACAGCGCGGCCGAGGCGAGCTTTCCGGCCAGCCCCTGACCCGCGTAGGCCTCGTCGACCACGGTGTGGAAGAAGACCCGCTCAATGCCGCCGGGGGTTTCCAGCTCTCGGTAGTGGGCCGCCCCGATCGACTTCTCCCCGTCCAGCAGGGCGTAGCGCCGGCGTTCGGGCCTGTGCTCGACACGGATCTCGGCCATTGGCTGTTCCTTTGCTTCGGCTGTCATTGGTTTCCAAAAAGCCGGCCGAAGAACCCCTTGGGCTCGCTGTCGGCGGCGTCGATGAACATGGCTCCGAACCCGTCGTAGGTCCCGCCGTGTTTTTCGGTGATGGCATGCACGTTGCGCAAGGCGTGCTCCGCGCTTTCCACGTCGATCGCCTGTTCCCGGTAGACGCGCAGCAGGAAGCGGGAATTGGCGTCCTGGCCCTCGGTGAGGTCGATTTGCCAACCGGCCCGTTCAAAGTGGACGGCGGCCTCGTTCATCTCGCGCAGCGAGCGGAAGGAGACGAAGTGCTCCATCTCGCGCTTGGCATCCAGTTGGTCGCCCAGCGCCGCGCGTTCGGCCAGGGCGCGACGCAGCTTGGCCAGCTCATCTTGCAACGACACGATCCCCACCGGCTCCTTATGTTGTTCCCGGGCCGAGGCTGGTGCGCCGGCCGATGAATGTTGGCGTATTGGTCAGTCGCGGGGGCGCAAACGCACCGACGGCAGAACCGGGGCGGGAAGGGCCGCGGGCTCGCCGGCGGGGAAGTCCCCGAAACGCTTGGTGGAACCGTCCCCGGGCTCGGCGCCGATCTCCGCCTGCCACTGCCTGCGGTATTCGACGACTTCCTCGTGGGTGCGGCCCACGAAGTTCCACCACATCAGGATCTGCTCGTTCAGCGGTTCCCCGCCGATGAGCAGGGCCCGCACGGGCGCCTGGCCCGCGGTGAGGGTGATCTCCTGGGTCCCGGGCGGCAGATAGGCCAGGTGGTCCACCGGCAGTTCGTCGGTCCCGACGGAAAGGGATCCCGAATCCAGCAACACCCCGTGCTCGTGGTGTGCCTTCACGGCAAGCCGGATGCTGGTGCCCGGCTCCAGCCGGATCTCTGCCCCCAGCAATTCGGTGTGCGTGGCAACGGGGGATTCGGAGTACTGGTCGGCGCCGTTCTGGTTCGCCACGGTCAGCTCGCCCAGGAACACGCTGACGTACGATCCGTTACCGACCAGGGGCTCGGGGCGGTAGTGGGCGAAGGTCGGCGGCATGTGCCGCGCCGAATCGGGCAGCGCGACCCACAGCTGGGCACCGTGCAGCATCGTGGTCTCGGGGGTGGAAAACTCGGAGTGGCTGATTCCGCGGCCGGCGGTCATCAGGTTCACCTCGCCGGGGCGTACCATGGCGTGGAAACCGGCCGAGTCGCGGTGCTCGATTTCCCCGGTGAACAGCCACGACACGGTCTGCAGCCCGGTGTGCGGGTGGCGCGGGACCTTCATCCCGCCGGATTCGCCCACCGGGTCGGGGCCGTAGTGGTCAAGGAAGCACCAGGCGCCAATGAGGCTGCGCTGCTTTTGCGGCAGCGTGCGCCGCACACCCATGGCACGTGGCCCGCCGAGCGGGACATTGCGCGGGAGAAGCAACTCGATTCCGGCGTGCGTCTCATCCGAACCGCAAACCAACTCGTCTGGGGAAGCCTCGAGGTTACTCATGTCTTCAGCGTAGTGCCGGGGGCGCTTTTCGGCACCCCCGCGACGCGCCCTGCCCGTGGCATGCGGCGCCCGGTCGCCGCGGGGCAGGGACAACGGCCACGCGTGCCGTCCCGCGGGCGCGCCCAGGTGAAGCGCAGTTAACCGCCGGCCACCGATTGCATGATCAGCACGCTTTGGCCCTCCCGCACCGGCGAGCCCAGGCCCTCAAGGGTGCGGATGTTGTCCGGCCCGACAAAGACGTTGACGAAGCGGCGCACCTGCCCGCGTTCGTCGCGCACCCGCCGGGCAAAGAGCGGGAATTGCTCGCCGAGCGCATCCAGGATCCCGCCCACCGTGCCGTCCTCGGGCAGCGGGACCTGCAGGCTGCGTTGTCCCTCCAGCGTGGAGGCCAGCACCGAGGGCACCTCGACGGTAATGTCCGTCATTGGCCCGCACCGTTGACCTGGGCGGCCCGGACGCTGAGCACATCGGGCAGGCGTTGGGCCACCGTGACAAAGTGCGCGCCCTCGTCGTTGCTGGCGAAGACCTCACCGCCGCGGGTGCCGAAGTACACGCCCACGGACCCGGGGTGCTCGTCCACCGCCGCCGCGTCGCGCAGCACCGCATTGAAATCGGCATCCGGCAGGCCCACGTGTTGTTCCTCCCAGTGCGCCCCGGCGTCCGTGGAGCGGTAGGCGGACAGCCGCCCGCCGACCGCGTTGCGTTCCTCGGCGCCCTTGAGCGGGACGGTCCAGACGGTGCCTCCGGTGCGCGGGTGGGAGAGGAAGACGAAGCCGAAGTCGGCCGGCAGCCCATCGGCGATGGACACCCATTCGTCCCCGGCGTCGTCGCTGCGGTACACGCCGCCGTGGTTTTGGGCGTAGAGCCGGTCCGGGTCTTCGGCGTCGGCGGTGATGTGGTGGACGCACTGGCCGAATTCGGGGTACGGCTCGGGGTCGAAGTCGACGTGGATGCCCTTGTTCCGCGGTTCCCACGAGGCCCCCGCGTCGGTGCTGCGGTACACCCCGCCGGTGCTCATGGCCGCGTGGACGACGTTTTCGTCCCGGACGTTGGGGACGATGCTGTGCACGGCGGCCCCGCCGGCACCCGCTCCCCATTCGCTGCGGTGGGGGTGGTCCCACAGTCCGCGGTTGAGCTCGAAGTTTTCCCCGGAGTCGGTGGACTTGAAGACCGAAATCGGTTCGCATCCCGCCCACACCACGCCGGGGCGCTCGGCGGTGTCGGGGCGCAAGTGCCAGATCCGGGCCAGCGCGGTGTCGGTGTCGGCCGGGAACTTGATGGCGCCCTGTTCCGGTTCGGACCAGGTGGCGCCCGCGTCGTCGCTGTAGACGACGGTGGGTCCCCAGTGCCAGTCGTTGATCCCGGCCAGGACGCGGGTCCGGCCTTCCCGGGTGTCGATGGCCACGGAAGGGACCTCGAGGTTGGCGAAGTGGGGTCCGGTCAGTGTCCAGGTTTCACGGTCGCTGCTTTCGGCGAGCCAGAGGCCCTTCTTGGTCCCAATGGCAAGGATGGTGCGTGCGTCGTTGTCCATGACATGTAGTCCAGCATCGCGGCGGCTTTGATTCAAGGGTTGGGGGCTGCACTCTTTTGCCGTGGACGGCAACGGGTTCCCGGGTGCGTGCGGGCGCCTGCGGGCCGGTGCCGTAGCGGTGCACGTCGGCACGGCATCCGCCGCCTGCTCAGGGCGGCTTCTGTTTCTAGGCCCCTCGCGGGCCGTACATGATCAGCCCGACGCCGGCCAGCGCAACGACGGCACCGGCGATGTCCCAGCGGTCGGGGCGGAACCCGTCCAGGAACACCGCCCACAGCAGCGAGCCTGCAATGAAGACGCCTCCATAGGCTGCCAGGATGCGGCCGAAGTTGGCATCGGGCTGGAGCGTGGCAACGATGCCGTACAACCCCAGGGCCACGGCTCCGGCACCGATCCAGAGCCAGCCGCGGTGCTCGCGGATGCCCTGCCAGACCAGCCATGCGCCGCCGATTTCCAGCAGCGCGGCCACACCGAAGAGCAAGATCGATTTCATCACTGTCATGCCCCCAATCCTTTCATCATCGGACGGGGCGTGTTTGCCCCCACAGAAGCCGGGGATTATTCGGTTCACGGCTCGAACAGGGGTAATCTCGTGCGCATGGATATGGGCGAACTGGTTATTGAACGCGAATTTTCGGCACCCCGCAGTGCGGTGTGGGCGGCTTTTACCGAACCGGAAATCCTGGCCGAATGGTTCGGCCCGGAGGGCTGGGGAGTGCACGTGGACACGGTGGAAATCGAGCCGAAGGTCGGCGGCGTACAGAAATTCGTGATGCACCTGCTCGAGGACCCCACCCAGACCTCCCCGGTGCATGCGACGTTCACCGAGGTCCGGGAACATGAACTGCTGGTCGGGGAAGACGGACCGCATGAAATGACCCTGAACCTGGTCATCGAAATGCGGGTGGAGTTTGTTGATTGCCCGGCGGGCACCGCCCTGAAGATCACCCAGGGCCCGCTTCCCGCCGAGGTGCTGGAGCCCGCGCGTTCCGGCTGGGAGTCCTCGTTCACCAAGCTGGACCGCTTGTTCGCCGCGCACCTCTAACCAAGGCGGTGGGTCCGCTGCCCTCGATGGTCTCGGCCTTGACCGGGTGCTGCCGCCCCGCGAGCCGGGGGCGACAGTACCTGTCCGTCTACGAGGCGAGTGCCGCACCCTCGCGTTCCGCGGCCGATGGGATCTGTTCGATCGGGCCGAGGACCACGGTGTAGAAGAAGACCCCGATCAGCAGGATGACTCCGGCAACAATGAACGCCAGGTTGAAGTTGCCGGTGGCCTGGACAAGGAAGCCCGTGACGATGGGGGCCGATACGCCGATGATGTTGTTGACCGAGTTCATGATTGAACCAACTGCACCGACGCCGCCCTCCGGGGCGATCAGCGCGGGCAGGCTGTTGGTCACGCAGAAGGCCATCGTGATGCCGCAGGTGCCCAGGGTGATCCAGATCAGGGCCCACATGACATCGGTGGTGAAGGCCGCCCCCACGACGGTCATCGCGAGGACCATTCCACCGATGATGAAGGTCTTGCGCACCACGGTGCCCGACTTGCCGATGCGGATGAGGTGGTCCAGCATCCACCCAGGGAAGATGAACTCCACGGCAACGGCTACCAGCCACGGCAGCGCCGTGAAAATGCCGCTGGCCATGATGTCCATGTTCAGCGACGACTGCAGGTAGCCCGGCAGCCAGGTGAGCAGCATCCACTGTGTGTATCCCGCGCAACCGAGTCCGACCGACATGCCCCAGACCTTGCGTTGGCGGACGATATAGCCGAGGTTGGCCAGGGGATTGGGGCGTGGGGCGTCCTCGTCCTGCGCGCCGCCATTGGAGATGTGGTCCAGTTCTGGCTTGGTGAGCCGGCCCGCGCGGTGCGCGGCCTTGGGGTCGCGGTAGCCGATGAAGAAAATGACCGCATAGATGACGCTCAGGATGCCGGTGGCGACGAAGGCGCCCCGCCAGCCGAATGTCACGACGGCCATGGCCACCAGCGGGAAGCCGATGACATTGGACAGCCGCTGGCCGCTGTCAAAGATGGCCGTTGCGGTTCCCCGCTCCGATCGCGGGAACCAGTAGCCGGTGGCTTTCATGGCACCCGGGAAAATGGGTGACTCGGCGATGCCAAGGATGATCCGGGCAAGGATGAGCAATGCAGTGCCGCTGACAAGTGCGGTCAAGAAGCAGGAGACCGCCCAGAGGACGGTTGCGGTTCGGAAGACCCATTTGATGCCGATTTTGTCCAGCAACAGACCGGCGGGAATCTGCATCAACGCGTATGACCAGCCGAAGCTCGAAAGCACGATACCCATCTGGCCGGCGGTCAGACCAAAATCCTCGCGAATGTGGCCTTCGGCAACGGCGATGCTGCTTCGGTCGATGTAGTTTACCAGGACTCCGAAGAACAGAAGGATGGCAATCGCCCATCGCACGCCGCCGATTTTCTTGGCCGGACGTCCGCCATTCTGTGTTCTGCCGGTGGCGCTGTTCTGCTCATCAGCGTCGGTGGACAGGGCACTGTCTTGCGTCATGAATTTACTCCCCGAAATGGAAGGGCGCCCTCGTAGCGACCCATTGATTTCGTATTATGGAAATTCTTTTCCAAAGAATACATTCACACGAGTCTTACATGTGACTCGGAGCACCTGTGCGGTTGTGACACCGGCCACGGCGAATATTAAGATGCGAATGGTTTTTGCCGGGCTTGCGGGCGGGCCTTGCTGGCAGTTGGACCCTCGAGGACATGCCGCGCCCGCGTGGCGCAGCTGTGTCAGCGCCCCGAGATGCCCCGCCATTCCGCCATTCGGCGGCCTTTGTGAATTCCCAAAGCGCCCGAGGGGCGCATTTGAATGATTGCCGGTCCGGCTTCGTCCGGCCGCCGTGGTGAATGTGCCGCCGAGGACGTGGAGGCGCTTTAGCCGCGGCCGATAAAGGGCATCCCGGCGGCGGTGATGGTGACGTGGTTGATCGACACCTCGGCCGGGGCGGCGGCAATGAACTCGATGGTTGCCGCGGCCTGGTCCATGTCAAAGGTGGGCTCGACCCTCCGGCTGCCGTCGGCCTGCAGCGCACCCGAGGTGGCACCGACATCCTTCATCATCTCCGAGGCGGCGTTGCCGATGTCAACCTGCGAGCACGCAATGCCGTAGGGGCGGCCGTCCAGCTCGATGGACTTGGTCAGGCCCGTGATTGCGTGCTTGGTCACCGCGTAGGCAACCGAAGCGGGGCGCGGCACCTGGGCGCTGATCGAACCGTTGTTGATGATGCGCCCGCCGCCGGATTCCTGCATGTGCCTGAATGCGGCGCCGGCGCAGTACATGGCCCCGCCGAGGTTGACCGCGCAGACTTCCTGCCATTGCTGAGCAGTGAGCTCGCCGATGGTTGCGGCTGGGCCAAAGACCCCGGCGTTGTTGAAGAGCACATCGATCTTGCCAAAACGATCGATTGCGGCGGCAAAAAGCCGATCCACGGCCAAGGGGTCGGTGACGTCGGTGGAGACCACCAGTGCGTTGGAGCGGTTGCCCGCGCTCTGCTGAAGCTGTGGCTCGCGTCGACCGGCCAGGATGACGTTCCACCCCGCGTCAAGCATCCGTCGGGTGACCGCGCGCCCGATTCCGGAACCGGCGCCGGTGACAAGCATGGTTCGCGGCGCGGGCCTGGCTTGGTTTTGGAGAGGATTCAAGTGGAAGCATCCTTTGGGTGTGGAGCTGACGATTACCGGCGGATCCGGCTTGCGGCGAACTCATGTGCGGCAGTTGAATCCCAGCCTACTGAGACCATTGCCGCAGCGGGGGGACCCGGGTCCCTGGGTCGGCGGTAATTGCTCCGAGGCTCGTCCGGGGAAGACCCGTACGCGGTGGGACCCCATGGCAGTGCCTGGAATTCCACCGCTGCGGTCGTCTATTCCGGCACGGGATGCCGGGGATCCCGTGGACTGGGCGGCCGGCGGCTAGCTGCGTACGGTGCGGAAGCGCGACCAGAACCCGATGCGTGGCTTGGGGCTTCGCGGGCCGCGGCTCATGTCCGGGTCCAGTCCGCCGATCGGGTGGAACATTCCGGTGCTGAGTGCCGTTGAGGTTTCCGGAACTGCGCGCGCTGTTTTCTCGCTGGGTGCTTCAGCGATGGGCTGGATGATTTTCATGCGGTCCTCCTCTAAACGGCAAAGATTCCAAGATATGGAATCCAAATATTGGCTAGTGAAATTAAGTATGTATGTGAACCGCTGGAAAGGCAAGGGTTTGACGTAACTTGGTTCACACCTGTTCGGTGGGGGCAAGGTGAGGGCCCGCTGGAAAAGATTGGCCACACCCCTTGACGGGAGGGGTGTGATCCGAGTTACATGGGGTGAAAGAAGAGTTCCACCATCCAGAAACATCGAGTCGAAGCCGGTTCCAAGCCGGTGGTAAGGGTGTTCAGCCCTGGATGGTGCAGGTAAACCACGCAGGAT
Source organism: Paeniglutamicibacter sp. MACA_103 (assembly GCF_045798555.1). Taxonomy (NCBI): domain Bacteria; kingdom Bacillati; phylum Actinomycetota; class Actinomycetes; order Micrococcales; family Micrococcaceae; genus Paeniglutamicibacter; species Paeniglutamicibacter sp. MACA_103. Next base: position 13,268 of record NZ_JBIXLN010000056.1, read on the forward strand.
TGAAAGAGCTGATCACCCCATGGATATTTCCCGTTTCAACGCCCTCGACTCGAACGACGCGGCCGCAGTGCTCCGGCCATGTGCCGACATCGATCGCTGGGTCGAGGCCATTCTCGACGCCCGCCCCTTTGCTTCCGTCGACGGGCTCTTGGCCTGTGCCCAAGCGGCCGCCAACCCGTTCACCGAAGCGGAAATCGACGCCGCGCTTGCCCATCACCCCCGCATCGGGGAGCGCGCCGTCGGCTCCTCGGACGAAGCCGCGCTCAGCCGCGGTGAACAATCAGGCCTGGACCTCGACGAACAGATCGCCGCCGCACTCGAGTCCGGGAACCGCGCATACGAAGAACGGTTCGCCCGCGTCTTTCTCATCCGCGCCGCCGGGCGAGGCAGCGAAGAAATCCTCGCCGAGTTACGCCGCCGCCTGGGAAACGACCCTGCGTCAGAGCTGGCGGAAGTCGGCAAGCAGCTGCGTGCCATCGCACTGCTGCGTCTTGCCGCGGTATTCAACCGCGTTCCCGCGCGCTAATCCGGCGCCCAAAAGTTTCCCCCTCTTTCTTCTTCCCTCAACGAATCCAAAGGAGTCCTTGATGAGCGCCACCCAGGAAGCGCGAAGCCACATCACCACCCATGTACTCGACACCGGGACCGGGAGGCCTGCCTCCGGTGTCAAGGCCACGCTGGAAGCCAAGACGGCATCCGGCTGGCAAGAAATCGGATCAGGAATCACCGATGCCGATGGACGCATCGAGACTCTCGGCCCGACAAAGGTCGAAGCGGGACGCCACCGGATCACTTTCGGCACGGGTGACTACTTCGGAAAGACGGGTACGGAAACCTTCTTTCCCGCGGTCAGCATCGACTTTGTCGTCAACGACATCGCCGCTCACTACCACGTACCTCTTCTTATCAGCCCGTTTGCATATTCCACGTACCGAGGGAGCTAGACATCATGAACACCTTTGCAGCCGAAAGCCGGACCGGCACCAAGATCGTCCTTGGCGCCAACCAATATGGCAAGGCCGAGGTCCGGCTGGTGAAGATCACCCGGGACACCGACCGCCACGAGATCGAGGACCTGAACGTGACCTCGCAGCTTCGTGGCGACTTCCTCGCCGCGCACGTCGACGGCGACAACCGGCACGTCGTCGCCACCGATACGCAGAAGAACACCGTCTACGGATTTGCCCGGGACGGAGTTGGCTCCCCGGAGGCATTCCTGCTGCGGCTCGGCACGCACTTCACCACGGAATTCGACTGGGTCACCGGCGGGCGCTGGGCGGCCGAACAGTACTTCTGGGACCGCATCCAGGACCATGACCATGCCTTCTCCCGGAACAAGTCCGAGGTGCGAACCGCGGTGCTGGAAATCAAGGATGGCGAGGTGACGGTTCTTGCCGGGATCAAGGACCTCACGGTACTCAAGTCCACCGCCAGCGAGTTCCGCAACTTCCCCGTTGACCGCTTTACCACGCTGCGGGAAACCGGCGACCGGATCCTGGCCACCGACGTCAGCAGCCGGTGGCGCTACAACTCGGCCGCGGTTGCCAACGGACAACTGGATTTCAACGCCGTCTACGCCTCGGTGCGGGAACTGCTGCTGGGGGGCTTCGCCGCCAAGCATTCCTTCGCGTTGCAGCAGACCATGTTCGACATGGGCGAGGCAGTCCTGGAGGCGCATCCGGAAATCGAGGAAATCAGGTTCTCGCTGCCCAACAAGCACCACTTCCTGGTTGACCTGTCTCCGTTTGGGCAAGACAACCCGAACGAGGTCTTCTTCGCGGCGGATCGCCCGTATGGCCTGATCGAGGCGGCCATTACCCGTGAAGGTGCTTCCGCCGCCCATCCGATCTGGGAAAGCACGCCCGGATTCTGCTAGCCGATGAGGTCTCGGGGGTGCCTGCGCTGCCACGCGGCACCCCCGAATCATCGCAACCATCAAGGAGTCAGACATGAAGGCTGCGCAAGTCAAACGTACTATAAGCCGTCCCGAGGACGAGCAGTTGCCGCTGGGCAAAACCATCGCCTACGGGCTCCAGCACGTGCTGACCATGTACGGCGGCATCATCGCCCCGCCGCTGATCATTGGCGGTGCAGCCGGGCTAACCCCGGAACAAATCGGCGTGCTGGTTGCCAGCTGCCTGTTCGTCGGTGGGCTGGCCACGATCCTGCAAACCGTCGGAATCCCGTTCTTTGGCTGCCAGCTGCCGCTGGTGCAGGGAACCTCGTTCGCCTCGGTGTCCACCATAGTGGCGATCGTCAACGGGGACGGTGGTATCCAGTCGGTCTTCGGTGCCGTGCTCGCCGCCTCGGTGATCGGCTTCGTGATCGCCCCCTTCTTCGCCAAGATCGTGCGCTTCTTCCCGCCGGTTGTCACCGGCGTGGTCATCACCATGATCGGGCTCTCGCTGACCCCGGTGGCCGCAAATTGGGCCATGGGAGGGAACGCCAAGGCGGATGGCTACGGAAGCCTGGAGAACATCGGACTCGCCGCCTTGACCATGGTGATCGTGCTGCTGCTCTCCAAGGTCGGGAAGGCAGCCATCTCACGCCTCTCGATCCTGCTGGCCATGGTCATCGGCACCATCATCGCGATGTTCCTGGGGATGGCCGATTTCTCCGCGGTGGGCCACGGCGCAGTCTTCGCCTTCCCCCAGCCCCTCGCCTTCGGCTGGCCGGTCTTCGAGGTCGGCGCCATCGTCTCCATGACGATCGTCGTCATCGTGATCCTCACCGAAACCACCGCGGACATCCTGGCGGTGGGCGAGATCGCCAAGACCCGGGTGGACTCCCGGCGCATCGCCGACGGCCTGCGCGCCGACATGGTCTCCAGCATCCTGGCCCCGATCTTCAACACCTTCACCCAGAGCGCGTTCGCGCAGAACGTCGGTCTGGTGGCGATTACCGGAGTCAAGTCCCGCTTCGTGGTCACCGCCGGGGGCGGAATCCTCGTGGTGCTGGGCCTGCTTCCGGTGCTCGGCCGGGTGGTGGCCGCGATCCCCACCCCGGTGCTGGGCGGGGCAGGCATCGTGCTCTTCGGCACCGTTGCCGCCTCGGGCATTCGCACGCTGGCCAGCGTGAAGTACGAGAACAACCTGAACATGATCATCGTGGCGACCTCGATCGCCTTCGGCGCGGTGCCGATCGTGAAGCCCGACTTCTACGATGCGTTCCCCGCCTGGTTCGCCACCATCTTCCACTCGGGCATCAGCTCGGCCGCTGTCATGGCGGTGTCGCTCAACCTGCTCTTCAACGAACTGAAGATCGGAACCCCGAAGAGGCACGGGTCGGCCTACGCCGCGGCACCCCCGCGCATGGTCATTGCCGACCAGGTTCCACGCATCGTCAAGGCGGAGGAGGTTCGCGGGCTGCTCGAGGGGGACCGCTTCAAATCCGGCAGGATCATCGACGCGGAGGGGGCGGAAATACCCGTCGTCAACGAGGACGAGTTCAGGGGCATCGTGGAAGAGCACCGCAAAAAATGCCAGGAAGCCGGCATCAAGTGCCCGGACGAGTCCGAGTTCGTGCGGTCGGCCCCGCCCGCACCACACCACTGATTCGCGGGAACGGCCAGCTTAACCGGCAAGGCGGTCCGGTCGGATGCAGGGAAACAGGTTTCCCGCGTCCGACCGGACCGCCTGCGGTGTTTGTGCGGGATCTAGCCCGTGGTGACGGCCAGGGCCGCGGACAGCTGGGCCGTGGCCGCACGAAGGTGCGGTATGGCCCGGGAGGTGAACTCGTCAGTTACGCGGGTGACGGGCCCGGAGACGGAGATGGCCATCGGGGTCGGTGCACCGGGGACCGCCATGCCCAGGCAGCGCACGCCGAGTTCCTGCTCTTCCTCGTCGATGGCGTAGCCGCGGGCGCGCACTTTTTCGAGTTCGTCAAAGAGCTGGTGCATGGTGGTGATGGTCTTGGGCGTGTGGGCGGGCATGCCGGCCTGGTTGACCAGGCGCTGAACCCGATCATTCTCCAGCACCGCCAGGATGGCCTTGCCCACGCTCGTGCCGTGCAGCGAAGAGCGGCGTCCGACCTCGGTGATCATGCGCATCGCGTGCGGGGACTGGGCCTGGGAAATGTAGGTGACCATGTCGCCGTCGAGCACCGCAATGCTGGCCGATTCGCCCAGGTCGTTCACCAGGGTCTGGAGGATCGGCGTGGAAAGCGCGCCCAACTGGCGGTTGGCGACCTCGCCCAGACGGATCAGCCGCGGGCCCAGGGCGTAACGGCGGTTGTTCAGCTGGCGGACGTATCCAATGCCCACCAGGGTGCGCAGCAACCTGTGGATGGTGGGAAGCGGGAGCGGGGTGTCCATGGCGAGTTCGCTCAGGGCGGCCTCGCCGCCGGCCCTGCCGATGAGTTCAAGGAGCTCGAAGGCGCGCTCGACGGATTGGACGCCCGATGTCGTCTTGGCTTCGGCCATGGAGTTGCTCCTGGGTCTGCTGGTGCGCGGGCATGAATCGGTTAATCGATCCCGCCAATGGTCATGTCTCTGGGCCCAACAATACCGGAGCTTCAGAGAATTTTTCCACGATCCGAAACTTTGGCCCACAATTTCCGTGACCCACTCCACAGAAGTGCTTGTAATTTCACTGCGTAGATAATAGTATCCACTATACGGAAACTTTTTCAGGAGGACGATATGGCTGTACCTAGCCCGGGATATTCATTGACGCTGCGTGTCCAAACGCCCGTCTCGATCACTGCAACCAGCGAACTGGCCGCGGCCGTGGGCCGCGCCGGTGGGTCGATCACCGCACTTGACGTGGCCGAATCCGGCCATGACCACATGGTCGTCGACGTCAGCTGCAACACCACCGACGCCGAGCACGGCCAGTCCGTCCGCGACGCCCTCGATGCCCTGGAGGGCGTGAACGTCCGCAACGTCTCGGACCGCACCTTCCTCATGCACCTGGGTGGCAAGCTCGAGGTCGTCCCGAAGGTCGCCCTGCGCAACCGCGACGACCTCTCCCGCGCCTACACCCCCGGGGTGGCCCGAGTGTGCATGGCCATCGCCGAGAACCCCGAGGATGCCCGCAACCTCACCATCAAGCGCAACACCATTGCCGTGGTCACCGACGGCTCGGCCGTCCTGGGCCTGGGCAACATCGGCCCGGCCGCGGCGCTTCCGGTCATGGAGGGCAAGGCGGCGCTGTTCAAGCAGTTCGCCAACGTCGATGCCTGGCCGGTCTGCCTGGACACCCAGGACACCGAAGAGATCATCATGATCGTCAAGGCGCTCGCCCCGGTCTACGGCGGCGTGAACCTCGAGGACATCGCCGCACCGCGCTGCTTCGAGATCGAGGCCCGCCTGCGCGAGGAACTCGACATCCCGGTCTTCCACGATGACCAGCACGGCACCGCCATCGTCACCCTCGCCGCGCTGACCAACGCGCTGCTGGTGGTCGGCAAGCAGATCGACAAGGTCCGCATCGTCGTCTCGGGCGTCGGCGCCGCCGGCAACGCCATCATCCAGCTCTTGGCCGCCCGTGGCGCCAAGAACATCATTGCCGCGGGCCGCAACGGAGCGATCAGCCGCACCGACGTGTCGTCCGACCCGCACCGCCAGTGGCTCGCCGACAACACCAACCCGGAGCAGTTCACCGGAACGCTCAAGGAAGCCATGGTCGGCGCCGACGTCTTCATCGGCGTCTCCGCCCCCAACGTCCTGGACGAGGCCGACATCGAAGCCATGAACCAGGACGCCATCGTCTTCGCCATGGCCAACCCGGACCCGGAGGTCGACCCGGCCGCCGCCGGCCGCCACGCCGCCGTGGTCGCCACGGGCCGCTCCGACTTCCCGAACCAGATCAACAACGTGCTGGCCTTCCCGGGCTTCTTCCGCGGACTGCTCGATGCACGCGTCTCAGACATCACCGACGAAATGTTGTTGGCTGCAGCCGATGCCATTTCGGCCCGCGTGAGCCAAGATGAACTCAACCCGGGTTTCATCATTCCCTCCGTCTTCGACCCGCATGTGGCCGCAGACGTTGCCGAGGCCGTTTCCTCCGCGGCCGCGAAGAACAAGTAGCAAGAAAGATCTGGTCCACCACCATGAGCATCAACTTGACGCACACCCCGGCCGTTGCCAAGGCCGATGAGATCCTTTCCGCCGAGGCGCTTGCCTTCGTGGAGAAGCTTCACGAGAAGTTCACCGCGACCCGCGAACAGCTCCTTGAGACGCGCACCGCTGCGCGCGCCGAGGCCGCCAAGACCGGCACCATGGACTTCGATCCGGCCACCGCCGAGATCCGCAACGGCGACTGGCAGGTGGCGCCGGCACCGGCCGCCCTGCAGGACCGCCGCGTGGAAATCACCGGCCCGGCTTCCCCGGCCAAGATGGCCATCAACGCGCTGAACTCCGGCGCCAAGGTCTGGCTGGCGGACCTCGAGGACGCCTCCACCCCGACCTGGCACAACGTGATCGACGCGCTGGTGAACCTCACCGACGCCGCCGCCGGCACCCTGTCCTTCGAGGACGCGGGCAACGGCAAGTCCTACACGCTGCGCACCGACGCGCCGCTGGCCACCATCGTGGTCCGCCCGCGCGGCTGGCACCTGCCGGAGGCCAACGTGCTCATCGACGGCGCCCCGGCCATCGGTGCACTGGTCGACTTCGGCCTGCACTTCTTCCACAATGCCAAGGTGCTTTCCGCCTCCGGCCAGGGCCCGTTCTACTACCTGCCCAAGATGGAGTCCGCCCTCGAGGCCCGCCTGTGGAACGACGTGTTCTCCTTCGCCGAGGCCGAGCTGGGAATCGAACACGGCACCGTGCGCGCCACCATGCTCATCGAGACCATCCCGGCGGCCTTCCAGATGGACGAGATGCTCTACGAGCTGCGCGACTACGCCTCGGGCCTGAACGCCGGGCGCTGGGACTACCTCTTCTCCATCATCAAGTACTTCCGCGAGGCCGGGGACAAGTTCGTCATGCCGGACCGTGCCGATGTGGCCATGACGGCCCCGATGATGCGCGCCTACACCGAGCTGCTGGTGCAGACCTGCCACAAGCGCGGCGCCTTCGCGATGGGCGGGATGGCCGCCGTCATCCCGAACCGCCGCGAACCCGAGGTCACCGCCGCGGCCTTCGAGAAGGTCCGCGCCGACAAGACCCGCGAGGCCAACGACGGGTTCGACGGCTCCTGGGTTGCACACCCCGACCTGGTCCCGATCTGCGTGGAGGTCTTCGACTCGGTGCTCGGCGAGAAGCCGAACCAGCTGGACAAGCAGCGCCCCGAGGTTTCCGTCACCGCCGGCCAGCTGCTCGACGTCGCCTCGGCACCGGGCTCGGTCACCGAGGCCGGGGTCAACACGAACCTCTACGTGGCCGTCGCCTACACCGCGGTCTGGCTCTCGGGCAACGGCGCGGTCGCGATCCACAACCTCATGGAGGACGCGGCAACCGCCGAGATCTCCCGTTCGCAGATCTGGCAGCAGATCCGCAACCAGGTCGTCGCCGCCGACACCGGCAACACCATCACCGCCGAGCTCGTCGCCAAGGCACTCGAGGTCCAGGTCGAGAAGCTGCGCGGCGAGGTCAACGACGAGGAAACCTTCGCCGCGTACTACGCACCCGCGGCCGACCTCATTGGCCGCCTGGTCTCCGGGCGCGACGAGGACTTCGAGGACTTCCTCACGCTGCCTGCCTACCGCCTGCTGGGCACCGAGCTGGTGGCAAAATGAGCCCGCAAGGCGCGCTGAGCGCAGCCGCACTGGCAAGCATTGAGACCGAGTTGGCCGCGACCGACGAATTGCTGGAGAACAACTACCCGGGCGACGACGGACGGCGCCAGCCGATCCACACCGCCTACGTCCCGGCCGACCGCTTCACCCCCGGGTTGCCGGCTGCCTGGGGAGCCGCGGCCCTGGAGGTCGCCGGAGGCGTGGCAGGCCTGGCCGCCCTGGCCGAGAAGCTGGGCCTGGCCCAGCCGAATGAGCTTGCCGCGCTGGTCGCCGCGAAGCTGGGCCGCGAGCCCATCGAGGACCTGCGCCTGGACTTCGAGGACGGATACGGCAACCGCGGCGATACGGCCGAGGACGCCGCGGCAGTGGCGGCGGCCGAACAGGTCGCCAAGGCCGTGGCCGCAGGTCTCGCCCCGCCGTTCATCGGCATCCGCTTCAAGTGCTTCGAGGCGCCCACCCGGGCCCGCGGGCTGCGCACGCTGGATTTGTTCGTCTCCACGCTGGCCCGCGCCGGCGAACTGCCCGAAGGCCTGGTGCTGACCCTTCCGAAGGTCACCACCGTCGCCCAGGTCCAGGCCATGGTCTTCGTCTGCGAGCAGCTGGAGGCGGCGCACTCGCTGCCCGCCGGGCGCCTGCGCTTCGAGGTCCAGATGGAAACCCCGCAGCTGATCCTCTCGCACGAGGGCACCGTCCCGTCGGCGACGCTGCTGCACGCCGGCAAGGGCCGGATTTCCTCGCTGCACTACGGCACCTACGACTACTCGGCCTCGCTGGGCATCGCGGCGGCCTACCAGTCCATGGAGCACCCGGCCGCGGACTACGCCAAGAACGTCATGCAGGTGGCCATCGCCGGCACCGGCGTGCACATGTCGGACGGCTCGACCAACATCCTGCCCCTCGGCGACCCGGAACAGGTCCAAGCCGCCTGGGCATTGCATGCCCGCCTGGTGCGCCGCCACCTGGAACGCGGGATCTACCAGGGCTGGGACCTGCACGAGAACCAGCTGCCCACCCGCTACCTGGCGACCTACGCGTTCTACCGCGAGGGCTTTGCCGCCGCGGCGGCACGCCTGCGCAACTACGTGCACCGCATCGAATCATCCATCATGGACGAACCGGCAACCGCGAAGGCGCTGGCCAATTTCATCCGCCGCGGCCTGGTCTGTGGCGCACTGACGGCCGAGGAGATCGCCTCGGAGGCCGAGATTTCCCTATCCACCCTTGAATCAATCGCCCTGGCGCGAGCAACACAGACGGAGGACTCGAATGTCTAAGACCCAGACTCGTGCGGATGCAAGCTACTACACGAACTACGGCGGGCACCCGCCGCAGACCGACCTGCTGACCGACCGCGCCATCGTCACCGAGGCGTACACGGTCATCCCGCGCGGCGTGCTGCGCGACATCGTCACCTCGGTCTTCCCGGAGTGGACCGGCACCCGCGCCTGGGTGCTGAACCGCCCGGTCGCCGGCGGCTCGACCACCTTCGCCCAGTCCATCGTGGAGGTCGCCCCGGGCGGCGGCTCGGAGAACCCGGAGCCGCAGGCAGAGGTCCAGTCCTTCCTCTTCGTGGTCTCCGGTTCGCTGACCGTGACCATCGACGGCACCGCGCACACCCTGGAAGAGGGCGGCTTCGCCTACGTCCCGGCCGGCACGCAGTGGCAGGCCCACAACAACGGCGTCGAGGTGGCAACCTTCCACTGGATCCGCAAGCGTTACGAGGTCCTGGCTGGCGTCGCGGCACCGGCTCCGGTCGTCGGCAACGAGCGCGACATCGAGCCCGGCGCCATGCCGGAGACCGAGGGCAAGTGGCGCACCACGCGCATGCTTGACCCGCAGGACGTGGCCTTCGACTTCGGCGTGAACATCGTGACCTTCGAGCCGGGCGCCTCGATCCCGTTCGCCGAGACCCACGTGATGGAGCACGGCCTGTACGTGCTCGAGGGCAAGGCCGTCTACCGGCTGAACGCCGACTGGGTCGAGGTCGAGGCGGGCGACTACATGTCGCTGCGCGCCTTCTGCCCGCAGGCCTGCTACGCCGGCGGACCGTCGAACTTCCGCTACCTGCTCTACAAGGACCAGAACCGCCAGATCGCCTTGTAGGGAGAACTACCCTGAAAACGCCGTCGGCCTCGACGTACCGCGCCTGGCCGCGCGCCAGCCACTCGATCAGGCCCTCGCGGTCGGACTTCACGTGCAGGGCGCCGTCGCCGATCACCCACTCGTCGCCTTC
>NZ_JBIXLN010000057.1:0-22253 GCF_045798555.1 Paeniglutamicibacter sp. MACA_103
CCTTCAATGTGGCACTACCATTCCACAGCGGTTTGGCTGCAAGGCCAAGACCCGACCGAAAAGGCAAACCACGAAGGCTTGAAGCGGAGGTTCCGGCCTCACTTACATATTGTCTAGTCGGCCAGTCCGGTGACCCGCATGGTGATGTTGATTCGTCCCGTTTCGAGCCCGCAGTCGGCGGGTGCCGTTCCGGGCAAGACCTTGGTGACCCCGTGGAAGGCAAGCCGAGCGGGGCCGCCGAACACAAACAGGTCCCCCGAGGCCAGCAGGATGTCCTCGTACGGCTTGTTTCGATTCTCCGTGTTCCCGAACCGAAACTGGCAGGTGTCCCCGATGGAGATTGAGACCACCGGGGCGACCGACCGCTCGTCACGGTCTTGGTGCATGCCCATCTTGGATTCTGCCCCGTAGTAATTCACCAAGGCGGTGTCCGGGGTGTAGCTTTCGGCGGCTGCCGCGTCCTTGGTGGCGGCGAAGAGTGCCTTGCGGCCAAGCCGCACCATCCAGTCGGGGAATTCCAGGACCCGGTTGCCGTTGACATCGACGGCCTCACGCGAATAGGCGTAGGGGCGCCAGTGCCACCCCAGGCAAACGGTTTGCACCGACATTTCATGGGCGCCGATCATGGCCGCCCGCGGCGGCACGGGCCCCCGCCCCCATTCGTGGAACCGTGCAACCAGCCAGCGCTGCTCCTCCGAGCTTAACCAGTCGGGAACCCAATAAGCGCCGGGAGCAAGCTCCCGCCTGGGTCGGCCCAGAAAACTCTCGGAGAAGAGGGTACTCAAGTCATCGCCTCCCGTTGCCACGGCGGTGATGCGGGAAGCTCCCGCCGCATTCTTGCTGCTGCCGCCGCGTTCCCGAACCAGCTCCGGGAATCAGTCCTTTGCCATCATATGCGGGTATTCCGCAGACCTGTTTTGGAACTCCAGGATGGCCGGGTTCTGGATGACGCCGTCGCGAATCTCGATGGCCCGGGCAATCGTCTCGTTCTCTTGCCAGGCAGTTGGACCGCCCATCACCGAATCCAGGAACGGCAACAACCCTTCACTGATTTCCCAGCTGGCCGAGTTCCACAGGTAGGAGGGGCTGTGGTCCACTGCGTAATAGTTGATGTTCCGTCCAACGGTGAACATCGGCTTGGCAAATGTCGTGGGCTTGGCCCATTCAAAGCCCATTCCCTCGTCGCAGGAAACATCGACGATCAGGCTGCCCGGGGCAAACGCCGCAAGGTCCTCGGTGCGCAGGTACATCAACGGGGCGTTTGGATCCTGCAGGGTACAGTTCACCACGATGTCGCTTTCGGCGAGGAACGGCGCCAGCGGCAATCGCCCCTCGTCCGTGATGACCTCACTGAGGTGTGGTCCGCCGTCGTGGTCGAACTGGACCATCTGGACGGAATGGATGGGTGAGGCGACCGCGGCGACGGATCGTCCGGTAAGGACTCGCACGTCGTGGATCCCGTGGGCGCGCAGGGCGGTGACCGCCCCGCGGGCGGTCGCGCCAAACCCAATGACGGTTGCCGAGAGTCTGCGCCCGTAGTCACCCGTGTTGCCGCAGAGCTGCAGGGCGTGGATGACCGAAGAGTAGCCCGCCAGTTCGTTGTTCTTGTGGAACACATGCAGCCCGAAGCTGCCATCCGTGCCCCAGTGGTTCATGGCCTCGAAGGCAATGATGTTGAGCTTCTTGTCAATGGCAAGCTGCGTCAGCTCAGTGTCCTGGACACAGTGCGGCCAGCCCCAAAGGGTCTGCCCCTCGTGCATTTCCACCAGATCAGAGGCCTGGGGCTTGGGCAAGAGGACGATGTCGCTGCCTGCGATGACTTCCTGGCGGGAGGCGAACTTTCCGACGAACGGCGCGAGTTCTTCGTCGTCTATTCCGCAGGCCAACCCGTAACCGGTTTCAACCGTGATGAGGCCGCGGAATCGCTCGTCAATGCGTTCAAAGTGCGAGGGATGGATCGGCAAACGCTGCTCGTCCACCTTGCTGGAAGTGGCAATGACACCCAATGTAAGTTCATTCGTAAAGCTCATGCTTCTTGTTCTCTTCCTGTGTGGAGCAGGCCAAAATGACCCGCCCCATAAGGCTCACGGTACACGGGTCGACTTCCCTTGCCTCCGAAAAGTCTTGCCCTCACGCCCGGAGCCCTCCGGGGCATTGGGCCTTTTCGGGATCGTCGAGGGGTCAATCCCGTGGCCGACTCGTCCGCGAGAGGTCTGCGGCGATCTCGCCTTTCGTGGTTCGTCGCGTCGCTATATGACTCGTCAAGGAGCGTATCGGGCTGCACATATCCCTGTGCGACGTCGTGCAATTCGTCGGCTTCCGCTTATGGCGGTATTTCGGCTACGCGTTCGTGACCCTATATGAAGGGGAGCGACCAAGGATTCCTGCGTCGCTTCACTCTGACGACGTTGCGGCGATCCAGCGCGTCGGCGCTGACCTTGTACGTCGCATCTGTCATCACCCCCATCGGGACTGCCATCGGCAATCCACTGCAGCACCTCGAGTTGCCGTTCCGTTGGCGGTGACTTTGCCATGACGTGGTCGCCCTCTCAGCGTTGCGGTGCGCGCGGTCTGCGGTCAGTGGTGAAACCCACGGTACCTATTCTTCTCAATGAACTGCAGGAGCGCCTCGCGAGCAACGTACTTGCGCGAACCGATCATCACATGCTCCAGGTCGCCTTTGTTGACCATTTCATAGATCGCTGAATAGCTGATGCCGAGAGCCTTGCCAGCTTCCTTCAGTCCCAGCAGCAATCCGCCTTCCGCGCTTACTGCGTTGAGTACCCTCGACAGAACAGATTCTTTTCCGTCACTTCCACCTCGGAGCTGACCGTTTTCTAGGTTCCGAAATAGCCGTAGGGACGATCAAACGCCTCTTGGACCTTTCGTGCCGCCGATTCTTCGTCAGTAGCGTGGACGCTCCGCTACTTGGCCGCGGGTCACCATGACTGTGTATCGCATTGGTCCCTCCGGAGGGTGGGTCACAGCAGTCGCTGGACGTTTGGATTTTCTGGCAATTCGGCGCATGGCCCGTACCGTGGCATCGGTCTGGACCTGACGCAAGTAGATCGCTTCTTCATGCTCCACCGCTTCAATGGATGGCTGCGTATCCTCTGCAGCCAAGCTCGATGGCGCGCTCGAGGCCCCAGATACTGAAGTGCGAAAGTCCACAGTACGGCTTGCCGTTGATTATCTTCTTGCACACGGCGATACCATAAATCATGATTTTAGCTCGTACATATTTCGACCAAGGGAAGGCCCCGACACGCCGCAACTTCCGCGGTTTATTTATTGACGGGGCCTTGGGGAACGAATTAGTCAGAAAGCTCCCGCTAGTGATCCTCTCCGAGGAAAGCCTCAGGGAATGGGAACAAATGCCCGTTACAGAGTTGGCCGGGGCTCGGTGCAAAATCCTTGAAGCCTCTCTTGACGAGCTGACCGTAGGACTGCACTCTTCCATCGAACGGGAACGCCTCTGCAGGGTCATCGTTCAGTCCCGAGAAAGAGCAGATGGAATTAGCGTGTTCCGGACCCCGTTCCACCTGTCCCTGGGCAAACGCAGGGGCAGTCTGCACCCCAATCAGTGCGGCCGTACAGAGGGCGGCACCCAGTAGTGACTTCTTGCGCATCGCATACCTCAATTCTTCGAAGTGATGAAAACTTCTCGGCGGCAAACGCTGCAGTTTGGCGCAAACCTTGACACTGCCCCAGCGCAGGTCTGCTGCCCACGGGCAAATGCCCGTGGGCAGCATTCTACTGCGAGCGGCGGGTATTGGGAATAAGCCGCCAAGGCTTTTTCAAATTGGCCTCAAAAGAGCCCCTGAGCCTAATACTGGCTCCATCTTCGCGGCCTTCACCGAGCCTGCATCCCTTTGTTTACACGGATCGTAGAGCCCCTGCCGGATTCGCACCGGCGACCCCTGTTGACCGCACCCATCAGAATGCTCATCGTCATGTTTTCCGGGTGCAATGACGGCTTGATAGCCTGCTCCGAAATCTCGAAATCCTATGAGACGTGTAATACGCGTTTACGAACGTGGAGCGCAAAGTTCGACAAGTTATGAAACGACTAGTCAAAGACGGTTATTTGTGGAGCTTAGGGGAATCGAACCCCTGACCTTTTCATTGCGAACGAAACGCTCTACCAACTGAGCTAAAGCCCCGCGTTACGGCCTGGACCCGCAACGTTTTTAGCCTAAACCCGCGGTGGCCCGCACGCAAAATCGTCGGTCCGCAAAATCCCTATTCTTCGTCGCCGTCGGTGGATCCGGCTTCGATAGATTCTCGCGCCACCGTGTATTGGCGCTGGATGTATGCCTCGAGTTCACTGCGTTCCACGCGCCATACTCCGCGTCCGCCAATCTTGATTGCCGGCAGGTCCCCGCTGCGCACCAAAGACCGCACCTGCGGCAGGTTTACATTCAACTCGTCGGCGACATCTTCTAGACGCATGAACCTCATGTAAAGAAGGCTACCCGTTCCCCTATCCAGCGAAATGCCCCCAAGCACTTTTGTGGATAACTCCGGCTCGTCACAAGGGCGACGAAGCGACAATGGGACGGCAAAAACAAGAGTGGTCCGCGATGACTCCAAGTTTTTGGAATCGTTGCGGACCACTCTTAGTGTGCGACCGGGGACCTTGTGGGCCGACCTGTAGCGCGGCCTGGATTCGGTCCCGCTACGGGGGTCTGCTCGCCGTAGCTTGTGACCTTGGTTGAGCTTCTAACAACTACTAAAGCAACAACCGGGCATACCGTGCAACACAGTTGGGAATCACTGATCATTTTGACTAACATGGAGCGGTAGCTACCGAACAACTTGGTCAGTCTGACCGAACCTAGGCGAAGGAGCCGGAATGACGCCGGAATCGTACCAACTGGATGATACCGATAGGCGCATTCTCTTGGCCCTGGACGAGGATCCCAGGGTTCCCACCATGATGCTGGCCCAGCGATTGGGCCTGGCCCGCGGCACCGTCCAGACCCGCATGGAGCGTCTTGCAAGTTCCGGGGCCCTGCGCCCGAACTCCAGCCGTGTGAAGCCGGCGTCCGTTGGCCGCGGGGTCTCGGCCGTCGTCAGCGCGGAGCTTGACCAGTCACACTTGGAAGAAGCCATCGCGGCGTTGAGCCTGATTCCGGAGGTCCTCGAATGTGTCGCCCCGGCAGGAGACACCGACCTGCTGATCCGTGCCGTCGCCAAGGATCCTGATGACCTCTACCGGGTCAGCGAGGAAATCCGCCTCTGCCCGGGTATCACCCGGACCTCCACGTCGATGATCCTGCGCGACGTAATCCCCTACCGCACGACGGCTCTGCTCAACCACCTGAGCTAGACCCCTCCTATGGCCCACGTCCCCGCGTCTGCCCGCTCGATGCCCTAGTCTTTTCTGGGCGGCGATTTGCCGCCGACACCATCACTCATTGAGGAGCATCATGGGCACTGCGGGACTTACCAACATCGACGTTGCGGGCATGACCACCGAGGCAAGCCCGTTCCCCAGCGCCACCCGCGCGGGCGACCTGGTGTTCGTTTCGGGCATGGTCTCCAAGGACGAAAACAAGGTCCTGGTCGGCAAGGACGACATCTACGCGCAAACCGTGCAGACCCTCAAAAACCTGCAGACCGTCCTGGCCGCCTACGACCTCGGGCTTGATTCGGTCGCCACCGCCACGGTCTACATCAACGATGCAGCCATGGCCGGGGAATACAACCGCGCCTGGGTCGACACCTTCGGTGGCCACCGCCCCTCGCGTGCCACCATCGTTGCGCCGCTGCTCGCACCCGAACTTTTGGTCGAGGTCCAAGCCACGGCCTGGGCAGGGAAGTAGCCCGACCAACCCTTTCGGCGGGCCGGGGCCCAACGTTGCTCGTTGCCGGCACGGCCCGCCGAATCACCGGCAATCCAGACCCATTGGTAGCGCGGCGTTCACCGACCGCCACCCCAGGTTAGCGCTCCACGGCCAACCTGCCGATGACCAAGCGCATGATCTCGTTGCTGCCCTCCAGGATCTGGTGCACCCGCAGGTCACGCACGATCTTCTCGATCCCGTACTCGGAGAGGTAGCCGTAGCCGCCGTGCAGCTGCAGGGCGGTGTTGGCTGCGTTGAAACCGGCGTCGGTGGCCACGCGCTTGGCCATGGCGCACAGGCGCACGGTGTCCGCCGTCCCCCGTTCCAGGGCGTCGGCGGCACGCCAGATCATGGTCCGCGCCGTTTCCAGCTCGGTCTCCATGTCGGCAATCGCGAAGAGCAGCGCCTGCTGGCCGATCAGCGGCTTGCCGAAGGCCTCGCGTTCCTTCAGGTAGGCAATGGACTTCTCCAGGGCCGCCTGGCCGCCGCCAACCGAGCAGGCGCCGATGTTCACCCGGCCGCCGTTCAACCCCTTCATGGCGATCCCGAACCCGGTCCCCTCCTCGCCCAGGCGGTTGCCCACGGGGATCCTGACGTTTTCCATGACCACCTGGCGGGTGGGTTGGGCGTTCCAGCCCATCTTCGCCTCCAGCGCACCGAAGGACAGTCCGGGCGTTCCGTCGGGGACAAGAAAGGCGGTGATGCCTGCACTGCCGGTGTCCGCGGTCCGGGCCATCACCAGGTACACGCCGGAGGACCCGGCGCCGGAGATGAACTGCTTGGTCCCGTTGAGCACGTAGGAGTCCCCGTCGAGCACCGCCCGGGTGCTCAGCGCCGCTGCGTCGGAGCCGGCGCCGGGCTCGGTGAGGCAGTAGCTGCCCAGCATCTCCATGGTGCACAGCTGCGGCACCCAGGCCGCGCGCTGCTCGTCGTTGCCGAACCTGTCGATCATCCACACCACCATGTTGTGGATGGAGATGTAGGCGGAAATGGTCGGGTCGGCCTTGGCCAACTCCTCGAAGATCAGCGCGGCGTCCAGCCGGCTCATGCCCGAGCCCCCAAATTCCTCGCGCACGTAGACCCCGCCCATGCCCAGGGCCCCGGCCTCGGCCAGCACGTCGACCGGGAAGTGGTGGTCGCGGTCCCACTCCGCTGCGTGCGGGGCGATCTGTTCGGTGGCGAAGTCGGCCACCATCGCAATGACTGCCTGCTGGTCCTCGGTGAGTTCAAACATGGTCGGCTCCTGGGTCGGCGGGGTGGGCGGAAGTCGGGATCGTTCTCCGGGGTTTCGAACCGGGGTTCGGCTACTTGCCGACCTTTCCTGTCAACGAGGCGATCGGGCGCAGGAAGACCGGTTGGGCCAGGAACCAGACGCCCACGATCACCACGATGGACACGGCGAAGATGATGAGCCCGGTGAACCCGGCCGAATTGTTGGCAGCGTACATATGGTTCAGGTTGCGCAGCACCCCGGTGGCCAGCACCAGGGCCACGTGCACCACGGTGAAGGCGACAAAGTAGATCATGACCGGGAAGTGCAGGGCGCGGGCCAGCTCCATGGGAAAGGCCTTGTTCAGGGCGGCCGCCTTCTTGGGCCAGGCGCCGGACATCCGCACCCCGGTGATGATCGCCAGCGGGGCGGCGATGAAGACGGTGACGAAGTAGGTGAGCACCTGCAGGGCGTTGTAGTTGACCCAGCCGGTCTCGGTCGGCCAGTTCAGCGAGAGGTACTGGAGCCCGGCGGAGACGGCGTTGGGGATGATGTCCCAACTGGTGGGCACGATCCGCGCCCACTGGCCGGTAATAAAGAGCACGATGATGAAGATGATCCCGTTGAGCACCCACAGGGCGTCGAGCGTGAGGTGGAACCAGAGGTCAAGGCTGATGCGGTTCGGCGCACCCTTGGTGCGGATCAGGCCCTTGTTGTTGCGCACCCAGTGCGCGGCCGGGCGGGTAACGGTGCGCACCTGCCAGCCGGTGCGCACGATCAGCACCAGGAAGAAGACGTTGAGGAAGTGCTGCCACCCCAGCCAGGCCGGGAATCCGACCGGCGTTCCGGCGGGCAGTTCCGAGTGCCCGGTGTAGGTCCCCATCCAGGTCTTGACGCCCTCAAGGGTCACCAGCCAGCGGGCGACGAAGACCGCGATGAGCAGCAGGACGATCAGGGATCCTGCAATGATGCCGGCGCGCACCCACTTGTTGGCGGCCTGCTTCTTGGGGGTGGACCGTGCGGTCATCTCTGGTACCTCGTGCTAGTGGCGGGTTGGAGCATGGTGCGGTGGTTCAGGGGCGGGACTTGAGCAGTTCAACCACCTGTGGAACCACCGTGAACACATCCCCAACGATACCCAAGTCGGCGATCTCGAAGATCGGGGCGTCCTCGTCGCGGTTGATCGCCACGATGGTCTTGGCGGTCTGCATGCCGGCGCGGTGCTGGATGGCCCCGGAGATGCCCAGGGCCAGGTAGAGCTGCGGGGACACGCTCACGCCGGTCTGCCCGACCTGGGACCTCTGGGCGATGTATCCGGCGTCGACCGCCGCGCGGGAGGCGCCGACCGCCCCACCGAGGGCGTCGGCAAGCTGCTCCACCAGCACGAAGTTCTCGGCCGATCCCAGTCCGCGGCCGCCGGAGACCACGGTGGCGGCCCCGCGCAGTTCGGGCCGGGAGGAGACTTCCGGAAGATCGGCGTGGGCGGTGATGGCCGCTGTGCGGGCGCTACCCGGCTCGAGCCTCACGGCATTGACCTCGGGGGCTGCGGGGGCCGCCTGCTCGTCGATGGCGCCCGAACGCAGGGTGAGGATGGGCAGCGCGTCGGGCACCGCCGCGTGGACCGTGTAGTTGCCGCCGAAGACCGAGTGTTCGGTGGTGATCCCGGAGTCTGACAGGGCGGCGTCAACGACGTCGACCAGCAGTCCCCCGCCGGTGCGCACGGCCAGTCGTCCGGCGGCCTCGCGGCCGTCGACCGACGCGGCGACCAGCACGGCGGCGGGTTCGTGGGCCGCCACGGCGTCGGCAAGGGCGTCGACCAGCGGCGTGAGAAGGGCGGTGTTCGCGTCGGCCACCTCAACGGCGTGGATCTTCGCGGCGCCGAGCGCGCCGAGCCTGGCCACGGTCTCGGGCGGCAGCGCGGTGTCGGATACGGTGACGGCGACAGGGCTGCCGAGCCGGGCGGCGACCGCCAGCAGGCCGCGCGCCGAGGCTGTGGGGTGTCCGGTGCGGGTCAGTTCAATGAGGGCAAGGATGCTTGGCATGATGGGGACCTTTGCTAGATCAGGCGCCGGGCGGCGAGGAAGTCGACAAGTTCGGCGGCCGCGTTCCCGTCATCGACGATCTTGCGGCCGGCGGTGCGCGCGGGACGCTGCGCAACATCCAGCACGGTGCTGCGCGCTGCGGCGGCGACGCCGAGCTCGGAGGCGGAGATCGTTGACACCGGCTTGCGCTTGGCGCCCATGATGCCCTTGAAGTTGGGGAAGCGGGCCTCCTCGAAGCGTTCGGTGACGGTGAGCACGGCGGGGTACGTTGCGGTGACGTCCTGCGTGCCGGCCTCGGTTTGCCGCACCCCGGTGACGGCGTTGACGCCGATTTCGGCGGACACCAGGGAGCCGAGCAACGGCAGCCCCAGGTGTTCGGCGATTATGGCCGGGATCATTCCGGCGCGGCCGTCGGTGGACTCGTTGCCGGCGATGACCAGGTCCGCGCCGGCTCCGCGCAGTGCCGCCGCCAGCGCCGCGGCGGTGAGTACCGCGTCGGCCCCGGCCAGAGAGTCGTCCAGGACGTGGAGGCCGGAATCGGCTCCCATGGACAAGGCCTTGCGGAGGGACTTGGCGGCGTCGGGCGGACCCATGGTGGCGGCAACGACCTCGGTGGACTTGTCACCGTACTTGACCGTGAGGGCCAGTTCCAGTGCACGTTCGGTGATTTCGTCAATGACCGGCTCGGCGCCCTCGCGGTCGACCCTCCCGGTGTCCGGGGACAGCCTGCGTTCCTCCGCGGTGTCCGGAACCTGCTTGATCAAAACCACGATCTTCATCCGAGTTCTCCTTGTGATGCTGGGCTTTGCACTCAACCGCGAGACTACTAGGAACCGCCAAAATTTACTAGGTCTTCCTACTAAATTGTAGAGACGGCGATTCCCGCCACGGAGCACGCGTCCGTGCAGCAGCCGGAGGACATATTTCCCCTTGGGCGACCTACGTCCTCAGCGATCCGGGACGGAGCAGGGTGCCATTGCGGTGCCGGCCGACGGGCCGTGGGGAATCAAAGGGTGACCAGTACGAAAATTCCGCCAAGGCGATTAAGGGACGGTGAATGTACCGATTGGCACCGGCAGGCGGTGGGCTTTTCTCCGCGAGCTTTTCCGGCGGGTCATACGAGAATCCTGCTACCACGGAACCATATCGATCTCTTGAAGTGAAAAACCTGGCCGCGTTGCGCCGCTGATGGACCGGCTTATGGGACGCTTTCGGGTGCCCTACTCGGGACACCATTAGGGGCGTTCGTTGCATACGATCGCGATGTGATGGATGGCAGCTACGCGCAGCGGCGACCGTCGCCAAAGGCGCCAGTTAGCTTTCATTGAAAGGCACACTGGATACCGTCGGGTTCTACGCACTTAGGCCGCCAGTAGGCTTAGCTCGTGACCATTTGCGAGGGCAGACTGCACGAAGAGCGCATCAAACGGCCGCGCGCACTCATCCGTTTGGGAGTAAATCACCTCATCTTCTTGCATGAGGCCGTACCGTTCTACCTCTGACAAGGCTAGGCCCCTGAAGAGCGAGCCGGAGAGTTATTCAATGGACTCCAAACCCAAAACATTACTCACGCGTATGAGCCCAGAGTCGCGACGCGACTACGAGATATCCGTCGGCATGTTCATCGATGATCCACAGACCTTTACTTCGAGAAGATCTATATGTGGATCTCCGATGTCAATGACGCGGCTCTGCGAAACTTCGCAGATGAACATTCAAGAACTATCGAGAGATTGGTAATCCTCCGCAGCTAACAGCAAAACACGGCGAAACCGGCCGACGATAGCCGGGCACGACGCCCGGTCAGTGCCTCTGGAGCTCAATGCGTACCGAAAGACATGGACGGCAGCGGATCGGGAATAGGATCAGGCATCAGGGGTGGCGGTAGGCACGGAGGGGTATCTTGAGCTCTCCCTGACGGTAAGGCGTGTCTCTAGGCTTCGGAGGGAAGTGGGGTGACCTTCAATGGCGTCTATCAATGCGAGCGACATAGTCTGGCCTTGGGCATCGATATCCGTACCGGCTGTGGTGAGAGTCGGTTTGAGTTGCTCAGCAAGCCGGACATCTTCGCAGGCCACGAGACTCACTTCGCGAGGGATATCCAGCTTCTTGTCAGCTAAGGCCGCCATGACTCCCAACGCAATGGGAACCGTAGTTGTCACAAACCCCGAGGGAGGATTTTCGGATTCGAGTATTTTGTCAGCCTGCACCCTTGCCGAGTCGGGAGTCAGGCCAGTGTAGACACACTCTGTTTCCTTTTCGGGCAGGCCGCTTTGGGTGCACGCTTGGATGTATCCCCGCCGCAGCAGCCTTCCAACGACAGAGTTTTCGTTGCCTCCCAGCATAACGATCGGCCATATGCCCTGATCAAGCAGGTGCTTCGTCGCCTGGAATGCAATGGAGGCGTAGTCGGTTGCCCAGCCGATCGCAGAGGAAGATCCTAATTGGGCTGTTCCGACTAAGACTCGAGTGCCGTTTCGCTCCGCTGTATCTATGGCTGCTCTTACCTTTGGGACATCAACATCATCAGCTGTCGCCAGCATTATGCCGTCGACGCCCTGAAGGGGCAGAATGCGAAGCAAGTTGTGAAGCCGGTCAATGTTATGGTCCAGGTCGCACAGCAGGACACTGTATCCCCGCGATTCCGCTGCATGAGCCACGGACTTCGCTAGTTGACTTTGGAATGGCTGGGAAATGTCGCCCACCAAGAGCGCAATGGTCCGCGAACGTCCGTTCCGCAGCTGGCGCGCGGCGGTGTTCAGCGTGTAGGAAAGTTGGTCGACAGCCGCCATCACCCTCTCACGCGTGGACTCGGCCACGCTTTCGGGAGCTGTGAAGACTCTTGATACCGTAGCGCGCGAAACACCGGCCTTGGCGGCAACGTCCAGCATGGTTGCAGGGGAGACGCTTCTGTTCGACATATGATCCAATCGTAGCTGGACTGGGGCACGGCAGCCATCCGCGCGGCAGTGCATCGCAGTAGAGCAAGCGGCTTATTCCGATCCGCGCCCAGGCGTGCCCCGTGCTGTCGTGTCAATTGATTGAGATTTTCAACTAGTCAAGCTTCAGGTGCTGCGCATAACTGCGAGAAAAACGAACACAGAAAAGCCCGCCGACTGGGGGGGCGCCAGCCGCCGGACCTTTCTGCAGTGCGCCCATCCGGACGCTCGTTTCAGCTTTCCTTGAGGCCCGTTGTCGTCAATTGAAGGGTGGGTTCGGCTGGGGTGGAGCCGTGGGCTTTTTGGGATGCGCGTTGGGAAGTGAGGTAGATGGAGCTAACGAGGCCGATCAGCGCCACGATGACGAGGTATGTGGAGATGGACCAGGTGGCTCCGCCGGCGCTGTTCTGCAGCGCCTGGGCGATCAGCGGTCCGAAGCCACCGCCGATGACGGTTGCGGTCTGGAAGCCGACGGACATCCCCGTGTAGCGCACGGTGGGGTCCAGCACTTTGGCAAACAGGGACGCCTGCTGACTAAACAGGGTGCCGACGATCATGCCGTTGGAAGTCATGACGATGAACAGGGCGAGGACGCTCTTGGTCTCCATGAGCCAGAACATCGGGAATGCCCAGAGGGCCAGCACAACGATGGCGGTGACAAGGACCCGCCGGGGACCAATGCGATCAGCGATGGCACCTGCCAGAGGCGTGACGATCAGGTTAGCCACGGACGCGGAGATGTTGGCGATCAATGCCGTTGTGGCGCTGATGCCCAAGGTTGTGGTGGCAAAGCCCAGGACGAAGACACCCTGCATGAAGCCCAGGGTCGTGTCGGTGACGTGCAGTCCGATCATGGAAAGGATCTGTGCCGGGTAGCGGCGCAATGCAACAACCAGCGGCATCTTCTTCTGCGACTGGACGTCCTTGGCCTTCTCGAAATCCGGGGTTTCCGTCAAGCGCATGCGAAGCACGAGGCCGAAGATGACCAGCACGATGCTGAGCAGGAACGGGATCCGCCAGCCCCAAGTCAGCAGATCCTCCCTCGGCATTAGTGTCACGAGGGCGACAACGGCGCTGGAGAGGATGACGCCCAGCGGTGCACCGGCCTGGACGAGACTGCCAAAGAATCCACGTTTGCCCTCAGGTGCGTGCTCGACAGCGAGCAGGGCAGCACCGCCCCATTCACCGCCCAGCCCGAAGCCCTGGATAAACCGCAAGGTGACAAGCAGAATCGGAGCCCAGACGCCGATCTGGGCAAAGGTCGGTAAGCACCCGATGCCGACAGTCACACCACCGGTGATGAAGAAGGTCAGCATGAGCATCTTCTTGCGCCCGATCCTGTCGCCGAAGTGACCGATCACGACGCCGCCCAGCGGGCGCGCAACGAAGCCCACAGCAAAAGTGAGCAAGGCCAGCAGGGTGGCAACCCCTGGATCGCTACTCGGGAAGAAAATGGTACCGAAAACCAAGGCCGCCATGGGTCCGTAGACAAAGAAGTCGTAGTATTCCAGGACAGAACCCACAGTACTGGCCATCGCAGCCGTCCAGGGCGACGACTGCGGAGTGTCCGACGCATCAGCCAGAGGCTCAGGATTTTGGGAATACATGTTTCTCCTCATTACGGGGAAGTCGGGAATGGGATCGATCTCAAAGGAACGGTGGCCTTAGGGAAAACTTGTGAGATGGATCTCATGAATGTAGAGGGGTGCGTGGAGGAGTGTCAAGGGATTTTTGTAACTTACTCCAACTTTCGCCGAGGGATGACGTGTCAGGCCAACCCCACCCGCTCCGACGTGTTATCTCATTCCCGACTGGCACGACGCTCGCACTGCGGCAGCGAGGATCATACTCTTGGTCGAGGATTTACCCGCGACAGAGCATCGGAAGAATGGAGTTCCCGCCTGTCAATCCGACAAGTGCCCACGTAACTGCGGCCCGGCAGGAGAGCAGTCATGTCAGCGAGGAGTGCTTAAGCCCATGTTGCCCCGGGTGCCGTATTCATTGAATGGGCAGGCTAATTCCCGTCGACCGAGGCAAGCGCCTCTGCTTTCTGGCGGATGAGCTCCAGAACCTGTGGCACGATTTCCCTCGGGTCCCGCTTCAGCCAGAGCATTTCAAGGGGTAAAAAGGCCGGTGTCTTGAGCCGGACCGTGCGCAGGTGGTTAGACAAGTGGTTTGCGGCTGATTGGGGTATCAGCGAAAACGCCCGGTTCTCAGCTATCAGATAGGACCGGGCACCGGCGATAAGTGGCGGCCCCACAAGGATTAATGGGGCCAGCCCAGCGTCATGACAGGTCTGGATCAAGTGGTCGTAGTATTCAGGGTTTAGCTCTCTCGGCCACAGGAGCAGCGGAAGGTCTCCCAAATCCGGCAAGCTGATTGCCGGCTTGCCTGCCATCGGGTGGGTGGCGCTGACAGCCACCAAGAGCGGCTCCTGGACGAGAGTCTGCTTGTTAAAGCCTGTCGGTGTCTGAAGGAACCGGCCAATGCCGATGTCTCCGCCTTCCGAGGCCAAGCGCGACGCAACACTTCCGGTATCCACCGGAATGTCCTGAATCGTCAGGGTGGGGATCTCTCGTTCGGCCTGGCTCATGACATCGGGCAGGAGCTTGTTCACGACGCTTGGCGATGCGACGACCCGCAATGACCTGACTCGATCCGGGGAGAACATCAGAGCTTTTTCTCCCAGTTGACCAGCCGAGGTCACGATCGCCCTGGCATCCTCAACGAGCGCTTCGCCGGCCCTTGTCAGGTGCGCCGAGCGAGTGGTGCGGTCAAAGAGTTTGACGTGCAAGGCCTGTTCCAGCCGCCGAATCTCCTGGCTTACCGTGGGTTGCGAGATGTGCAGCGATTCGGCGCCGCGAGCGAAGTGCAACTCAGCCGCCACCGCAAGGAAAATTTCAAGTTGCCGCAATGTGAATTTCATAGGCTAAGACTATCAACTATGTTCGAATTGATTCTTGTTTGCGCTTGGATCGCCGTGGGAAGCTGAGCATGTTCAATTACATCTTGTCGACAGAAGGACCTGTAATGTCATTCACCCGTACGAACGTCGCTGTCCACGTCTCCGATGAGGTAGCGACAGCTGTTGCCCAGGGGCGCCCCGTCGTCGCTTTGGAATCGACCATCTTCACACACGGCCTTCCGCGTCCGCGCAATCTGGAGGTCGCCCTAGAGGCGGAGGCAAACCTGCGGGCACAAGGCGTGATTCCCGCGACCATCGGCGTGTTCGCCGGTGTTCCCACAGTCGGGCTGAGCACCGAGCAGATAAGGGAACTCTCCAACGAGGACGCTGTAACGAAGGTCAGCCTGCGGGATCTGCCGGTAGCAGCCGCCTTGCAGTCTCACGGCGGCACGACCGTCGCGGCAACGGCATTCTTGGCCCACAAAGCCGGCATTAGGGTATTTTCGACAGGAGGCTTGGGTGGCGTCCACCACGGAGCTGCCACAACCTTTGATGAATCGGCGGACATGACAACGCTGGCCCACACACCGAT
The DNA here is from genome assembly GCF_045798555.1 of Paeniglutamicibacter sp. MACA_103. NCBI lineage: Bacteria > Bacillati > Actinomycetota > Actinomycetes > Micrococcales > Micrococcaceae > Paeniglutamicibacter > Paeniglutamicibacter sp. MACA_103. The sequence goes on from NZ_JBIXLN010000057.1 coordinate 15,538, forward strand.
CATCGTCGTCAGCGCCGGCGTCAAGTCCATCCTGGATGTCGCTGCCACCCTCGAACGGTTCGAGACCCTCAACATCCCCGTCGTAGGCTACAAAACCCATAAGTACCCGGGATTCTACGTGTCCGACTCGGGATTCGAGATCGAATATGCTGTCGAGACCCCCGACGAGGTCGCTGCCATTTCCAGCGCCCGTGACGCATTGGAAATCGATTCGGCCATCCTGCTCGCAAACCCGATCTCCGAAGAGAAACAACTGCCCCCGGAAGAGCTTGATGATATTCTCTCCCGTGCATGGGCACAGGCAGAACAAAATGGAATCAGCGGAAACGACACAACACCGTTCCTGCTGGACTTCATCCAGCGTGACACCCGCGGCCGCAGCCTAGATGTCAATGTCGATGTGTACCGCGGTAATGTCATCCTCGGTGGCGAAGTCGCCATGGCTCTCACCCGCTAATCCTGGAGGAATGACAATGCTTGGTGTGGTCGGAGATCTCGTTGAAGATGTCATCGTATGGCTAGGCGAGCCGGTGCAATACGGCACAGACAGCAAAGTGGATATCTTCCACACCCGGGGAGGCAGCGGGGCCAACGTGGCCGGCTTCGCCGCCCCCCTGTATCCCACACGCTTCATCGGCTGTGTCGGAGAGGACCATGTCGGCGACTTCCTCGTAGAGGACCTATCAGCCACCGGGGTTGAGGTAAAAGTCCAGCGCCGCGGACAGTCAGGAACCATCGTGGTCCTCATCGATGAAACCGGTGAGCGGACGATGCTTCCACAACGTGGCGCCTCGGTATTGTTGCAGGACGTCAGCGATGCCTGGCTCGAAGACCTGGAGATACTGCATGTCCCCGCATACTCCTTCGACGGCGGTCCACTCCAGCACACCGCCTGCGATCTGATCCGGCGCATGAAACTGCGCGGAGGCCAGGTTTCGGTAGACGCCTCCTCAACCGGCATGCTGGTCCGCTACGGGATCGAAGCCTTCCTGGCATTGATGGCAGAGCTGCGCCCAGACTTCCTGATCGCCAACGAAAGCGAAGCCGCACTCCTGGGTCTATCGAAGCAAGGTAACCCCGGACCAAACCTGACCCGCCTGCCACAAACGGTCGTAGTCGCCAAAGCCGGACCGGAGCCCACAGCTGTGCACATCCCTGGCGTAGATTCCCTCACCGTTCCCGTAGCGCCAGTTAAATACATTCGCGACCTCACAGGCGCCGGCGACGCATTCGCCGCCGGATTCCTGGCCGGCTACCTACAGACAGGACACCTGTGGGAAGCCTGCGTCGCGGGCCACGCCACAGCAGCAAAAGTTCTCGGCTCACCCGGAGCCTCAATCACCCAACCCGCCTAACCCAGCATGCAACCCCGTACAGGATCACGGAAACTGTGACCGCACAGACCCACCCAACCACGCTTCGTCCTGAACCGACTTACGCAGATCTCGATCGCCGGCAGCCCGCCTAGCCGAATGCCGGGAAGATTCAACGACGGGTGCCGATCGTAAATGAAGGAATATGAATGCGCACACGGCTGCCCATGGAAGCATCGGCAACAATCCTGGCAGCTTCGACCATTCTTATTGGGAGCCTAAACCTCAATCTTCCGACTTGGGGGATATTTCTCGGCTGGGCAGCAACATCCCTTTCTGGGAAGCTGTCAAGGGCCACCGCCGCAGCCATCGCCCGGACATTATTCGGAGGGGCAGTCTGTGCTCTAGCTGCTTTATCCCTTCAAGGTGCCCTTCAAGCGCACCTCGGCAATGCTTTCCCCTCCTGGACCGCGGCGATGCTGGCCATTGTGACGGTGAACCCGCTGATAATCCTACTCGGCCGCCTGAGGGCATTCTCAGCGATTCCCGTTATGTTCGTAGGCTTCTCCACTGTATTTGCCACCTACCACGGCCATTTCGGAACGGTCCCGGGAAACCCGGTATCGGCGTTCTTTTGGGCAATCACCATGAACGTCGTAGGGATCGGCTTCTCGTGGGCGGCCGTTGCAATGACCCGAACCCACAACGGACCCGCAAAAGTTACAAACAGGCGAGCCCGTCCTGGGATCGAACCAGTCGACCGCCCACAGCGAGGTAGTACTCCACAAGTCCTAACCGAACCCCCTGCGACCAAGCACCGCCTGTAACTCCCCAATTTCCGCTGCAGCAACAACGACGGGCAGGCACGGTGGAAGGCGTCGATGCTTCTGTTTGAGCAGGTCAATTTTTTGAGACAGTTTGTTTGAGTTTCCTTCAGTGATTCAGGCCGCGAGGACCGGAACCTGAGCGGAACTGTAGCGCTCAAGTTTGGCCAGCGGACTGACCCCGCCGTTGTTCATGTGGGACACGCTAATGTACAGGCCAAGCAATGGCACCAAGGATAGACAGGCGTCAAACACGGCAAGCATCACCATCGTCCCGCCATCACACCCCTGACAGCAGATCCCAAAGTGACCCGGCCGCGATTTTCGACCCCGAAGGCACGCCCCGGCACTGGAACGCTAATTCGTGTCTCAAATCAGAATGACCCCTCAGTTGACATCACTTGACAGTTAGTTGAGGACGGAACTAAATTGGTGAGATCGATCTCAATTCTTTTCCTGCCATATCGATCATCTCGCATGAGATCGATCTCGATCCATAACCCCCATACATAGTGAATGAGGAACAGGATGAACATCCAGAGAGTGGAAGGCCGGGTGCCGGTCAGACCGGAATCTTCTCCGTTTTCTGCTGCGATGGCCAGCGCCGTGGGATCGGTGTTGGGACCTGGAGCCAAAGGTGCGCTTCGCGTAAGTGCCCATCGACTTCCAGGCTGCCACGGTTATCGGCAGCGGTTTCGGACCGTGGATCGCCCAGGCACTGCAGAAAAGCTCCACGCGACGTGGTCCATTCTCGAGCTGCCTGCTTGGGGTGGCCCTGCCCGCTCTCGGCTGTCCCATCTGCCTGACTTCGAGCAACGTCTCCGTGCGTGCTAAGACCATGACTTCTACAGAAAGCTGATTGTTGTGACAGACCCACATGCGTTCCAAGGAGTCATCGGGACCACCCTTTCCGATTCCCGGCCGTGGTGGCCGAAGCCACCTGTCGGCCTCGCGGACAAGCCCAACATCGTCATGGTCGTCCTGGACGACACTGGATGGTCGGACTTTGGCTGCTTCGGATCCGAGATCAACACACCCTCGATCGATTCTCTGGCAGCAGCCGGCCTCCGCTACAACAATTTTCATGTGACACCGTTGTGTTCGCCAACCCGGGCCAGCCTCCTCACCGGCCGTAACCACCACTCCCTAGGTATGCGGTTCCTGGCCGATGCCGACACAGGCTTTCCAAATTCACGGGGATGCGTCAGGCAGGACGTGCCTATGCTGCCGGCAATTCTGCGAGAGGAGGGTTACGGCACGTACCTGGCGGGCAAGTGGCACCTGACGCCGCTGCACGAGATTACCCCAGCAGGTCCGTACCAGAACTGGCCCCTGAGCCGGGGATTTGACAAGTTCTACGGCTTCCTCGACGGGTGCACAGATCAGTACTCACCCGAACTTGTCAGGGACAATCAGCCGATCGAACCACCCGAGGATCCCGGCTACCACCTCAGTGAAGGCCTAGCTGACCGTGCGATCACTTTTATGAAGGATCACGTCACCTATCGGCCCGACTCCCCGTTCTACCTGCAGTTCGCCCTGGGCGCCACACATGCACCGTTCCAGGCTCCCCGGGAGTACATCGAGAAGTACATTCCCGTCTTTGGCAAGGGCTGGGACGCCACCCGCTCCGAGCGACTGGAGCGGCAGAAAAAGCTCGGTGTGATTCCCCAAGACACTGTCCTGACTGAAGCAAGTGACAGTGTTCGCCCCTGGAATGACCTGGGCGCAGAGGAACGTGAAGTCTTCACACACCTGCAAGCTGCGTTTGCCGGATTTTTGGAACACGCAGACACCCAGATAGGGCGTCTGCTATCAACGCTGGAAACACTGGGCTTGCGAGAAAACACGATTGTGCTCGTCATGTCAGACAATGGTGCATCCCGCGAGGGCGGCCCAACCGGTGATGTTGATGTAAATGCCCCCTACTCGGGAGTCCACCGCCCCGCGTCCGATCAGCTGGAACTACTTCCGGAGGTGGGCGGACCGATGGGGCCAGCTCATTACCCGGAAGGCTGGGCCATGGCCGGGAACACGCCATTCCGGCGCTACAAACAGTTCTTGGACCTCGGCGGCGTACGGGCGCCTCTGGTCGTCTCTTGGCCATCAGGACTCAAGGATGTCGGTGGTGTGCGCAGCCAGTTCGCACACGCAATCGATATCACCCCAACGCTGCTGGATCTTGCCGATATCGACCTGCCGAACGAATTCGACGGGGCAAGCCTTTCCGCCACGATGGCCAATGCACAGGCCGATACGCCGCGAGCCACGCAGTTCTGGGAAATGCTGGGCCACCGGGGAATCTGGCACGACGGCTGGAAAGCGGTGACCGAGCACAAATACGGCGAAGACTACAGCAAGGATAACTGGCGACTGTACGAGTGCGCCACGGACTTTTCCGAGTCGATCAACGTGGCACGGAAGTTCCCGAAAAAGCTCGATGAGCTCAAGGCCCTCTGGTGGAACCAGGCTGACAGAGTCGGAGCCTTTCCACTGGATGACAGGACTCTCTATGAGTTACTCACAGCGCGTGGTCCTTCAGGGCTCATAAACCGCAAGGAGATCGTCCTCCGGCCCGGGCAGAGCCATGTGCCTTTTGCCAGCGCTATCGCCGGCAGCGATCGAGCGATGACCGTAAATGCCTTTTTGAAAGGATTCCGATCCGGAGACGAGGGTGCTCTGCTGTCCAGCGGCAATGTCCGGGGCGGCTACGTCCTCTATATCCGCAACGACCTGCTTACCTTTGAACATCATCACCTCGGAGCCCGCGTTGTCCTCAAGGCGGAAGTCCCAATACTCGACGCCGACTCGACAGTGGGATTTCGTCTAATACAAAGGGACGGACGGCAGGCAACGGTGGAACTGACCTGCCAGGGTTCACGCGTCGGGGAGGCCGACATTCCGTCCGTCTCAGGACATCTCTCGTTCTGGGGAATGGACGTCGGTAGGGATCCTGTCAGCACTGTCTCACCGGACTACCAAGCGCCCTTTGCGATGCCGCATCAGGTTCTGGACCGTGTGGTTTTGCATTTCGACGCGGGCCCCGACCTTGAAGATCTGGCCGAACTGATGGCGTCAACGGAATAGGACGACTATGCAGCAGATGATACTTGACGTGGACACCGGCGTGGACGACGCATTGGCGCTCATACTTGCCGTCCGGCAGCCAGAATGGAATCTCCGCGCTGTCACGTGTGTGGCTGGGAATACCGATTTGGCCGGCGTTGTCACCAACACGATGACAGTCCTGGATGCTCTGGGAGCCCAGGATATCCCGGTCGCCGCAGGTGCTTCCAGGCCTCTTCTTGAGGATGCACGGAACGCCGCCCATGTTCATGGAACAGACGGAATGGCTGACCTCAGCCTCCCAAAGTCGCGTCGGCGCCCCGAGACCGCCCACGCAGTTGAGGTCCTGCGGAGGGAAATCTTCGCTAGCCCGACCCCGGTCACTCTTGTGCCGCTGGCACCGATGACGAACATCGCCCTGCTGCTGCGCACCTACCCGGAAGTGGCGGCAAACATCGAGCGGATCGTCTTCATGGGCGGCTCCGCGTCAGTTGGTAACGCCACACCCGTAGCCGAATTTAACACGTGGCACGACCCCGAAGCCGCCCACATCGTTATCTCCTCCGGTGTCCCGGCCACTATGTTCGGTCTTGATGTCTTCTATGCAACGACCGTCGAAGAACGCGACTACAGGAAGTTGGCGACCTCTGAAGACCCGGCTAGCCGACTCGCTGGCCACTTACTGGGGCACCTGGCTAAGGTCAATGCCGGGGACTTCCGGCTTCAAGGCATCGGAGCAGCTGGCCTGGGTGACGCGGGCGCTGTCTGCGCCGTCATCGATCCGGAGGGACTGAGCACCCGCGCACTCCCTGTCGAGGTTAGCCTCGCGGCTGGGCCCGCCCGGGGCCAGACCATTGTGGACCACCGTACGAAGAGCTCCGAACAGAGGCTTGCGCACGGTGGAGCGCGCGGAACAACGATCGACGTGGCGCTTGCCGTCGACGAGCATCGCTATCGGACCCTTTTCCTTGATGCCCTGCGCTCCCCTGACTATGGCTAATCTGGTTCCAGTAATAGCGGTAGGCCGTTGACCGTTCTAGACCCAAATGACTGATGAGGCTTCTTTGAATAAGGCGAACCACCCTCCTGCCGCGACTTGCTGCTCTCCCGCCCGCACTGCCGGCACAGAGTCGCTCATACCGCAGGCTCCCCGAGGTCACGGGAAAAACACAGCACCGCACGACGAAATCGCGCTACCCGCTGGAATATTCCAGATGGGCGACAGCTTTGGGGAAGGTAACCCCGCAGACGGGGAAGTCCCGGTCCACGCAGTGGAGCTGACAGCCTTCCGGATGGATGCCACGGCGGTGACTAACACACAGTTCGCCGCTTTCGTTGACGCCACGGGATACAGGACAGAAGCGGAGACGTACGGAACATCGGCCGTGTTCCACCTAGTACTTAGTCGTGTCTAATGTTCTGGGTATAGGTGGCGGAGCTTGGTCCTGGCGTCACCGGTCGTGAATTGCCAGTTGACGGGCCGCTTGTCGGCGTTGGCGTCCTCCTGCCAGTG
>NZ_JBIXLN010000058.1:0-22206 GCF_045798555.1 Paeniglutamicibacter sp. MACA_103
GCTCACCGGAACTCGGCGAGCCCTGGGAAACCTCCAAGCTCTACTACGACCGTGCCTTCGCCCCCGAGCGTTTCAAGACGCTGCACTATGCCATGGTCGACGCCGGCATCGAGTCGCCCTATGCCGAGCGCATTGCCGCCTGGGAGCAGCACCCGGACGAGCAGCTCTTCGGGTGGGTTTCGCCACACGAGACCACCACGCAGATCCACTGCGCCGACTTCTTCAAGCACCGCGACCGGGCATTGTTGGCCCACCGGACCCAGATCGATCCGACCGGCTTTTTCTTTGCGGTGCCCGAGGCGATCTACGCCAAGTCATGGCCGTGGGAGGACTTCACGCTGATCGAATCCTCGGTTCCCACCACACTCCCAGAGACCGACCTGTTTGCCGGTCTAAGATAGGTAACGCGCCGGTGATTCCGGCCGCCAACTTTTTCAGAAAGAGCCCCGCGCGTGTATTCGTTCCTGCTGTACGCAGCATCAGTTAGTCCATCGCCGGTTCCCGGCACGCCCGCCGGAGATGCGGCACAGTCCATTGGCCCGGGATTTGTGGGTTTTGTGGCCACCGCGGCGCTCGTCATCGTGACGATCTTCCTGATCCGTGACATGACCCGCCGCATCCGCCGCGTCCGCTACCAGGGCGAGGCCGAGGCGCGCCAACAGGACCTGGTGGAGAAGGGCAAGGACATCCAGCCCGATGAGCCGGGCGACACGCCCGCGCGTTAGTCCCGCGATCATCCTGCAAGGCCCCCGTGAAGACCTCTTCACGGGGGCCTTTGCCGTGACCGCGGACCTTGGGGTCAGGATCCGGGCGGAACCAACCCGGCCTGGTGGGCCAGCACGGCGGCCTGAACCCTGTTCCCGGCCCCCAGCTTGAGCAGGATTGCCGAGACGTGCCCCTTGACGGTGCCCTCGGTCAGGTGCAGGCGAGCACCGATCTGGGCGTTCGAATAGCCGGCCCCCAGCAGGATGAGCACATCGGTTTCCCTGGCGCTCAACTGCGCCACGGCAGCGCGGGCCACCTGAGGGGCGCCGACATCGACGGCGCGCAGCCGGTCCACCACCCGTCGTGCCACGCGCGGTGAAAGATACGCGGCGCCCGAGGCAACCGCCTTGACCCCAAAGATCAGCTCCTGCGGTGCCGAGGCCTTGAGCAAAAAGCCGCTGGCCCCCAACTTCAGTGCTGCGTCGATGTACTCGTCCTCGCCGAAGACCGTGAGCATGGCGACGGCGGTGCCGGGCAGGCGCACGGCCAGTTCGCGGGCCGCGGCGAGCCCGTCGAGCACCGGCATGCGGATATCCAGCAGCGCCACCCTTGGGCGGAACCTGGCGGCAAGTTCCAGGGCCTCGCGCCCGTCGGCCGCCTCGGCCACCACCTCGATGCCCGGATCCGTGGACAGGATCGCCCGGACCCCGGCGCGCACCAGCGCCTCGTCATCGGCCAACAGCACCGTGATGGGCCTGTCCCCGGGGCCGGTGGCGGGTCGTGGAACTTCGGGCAGGGGCACAGCGCTCATCCTTCGTTTCGCGGCAACAGGTGGTCCTTGGACACGAGCACCTCGTGGCCGAAACACAGCCTGTACATGTCGGTGCTGAAATCCAGGAAGCCGTTGCGTGCCTGGTAGTAGGTGCATGCGGTGTTCTCGGGTGCCGGGGTCTCGGCAATCATCGGGGTGGGGCCATCGAGTCCGCCGGCGGGCAGCAGCGACACGACCTCCGCGCGGGCCTGCCCCACCCGCAGCTGCGCATAGGTGGACGGCGCCAGGGCGTTGTCCACCACCGTGAGCACCTGCACCGTCACCAGGATGCCGGCCAACAGCACCGCCAGCCCCAGCGGCAGCAACGCGGTGGCCCATTGCCGCGAGCGCGTGGTGCGACGGACATCCGCAAGCGCCGTGGCCACCGACCCGTCCACCGGCACCGACCCGTCCACCGGCACAGGGCCGGCCGCCAGCATGCCGGGCCCGGGTTCGGGAAGCAGGGAGGCCCGGGGGATGCGTGCGACCAGGCGGAAATCCTGGCCGTGCAATCCGGCCTCCAGGGTGCCGCCGAGCATGCTCAGCCGTTCGGCGACCCCGGCGAGCCCGGAACCGCCGGTGCCCACGACCGGGGTCGGTGAGCCGCGTCGGTTTTCGATCGTGATGGTCACCGGGTCCTTGGCTTCATTGATCCCGATGCGCACCATGGCGCCGGGGGCATGCCTGGCCGCGTTGGTCAGCCCCTCCTGGACCACCCGGTGCATGGCGGCCTGCACCGCCCGTGAAGGATCCGGGGTTCCGGGCGGGGCCGGCACCCGGTCGACGTCCGCCTGAAGCCCGGTGGCGCGCACCCGGGCAACCAGTGACTGGATCGATTCGCCGGCCGGGACCAGCGGGGCAGCGCCGCTGGACGTGTCCTGGCGCAACATCGCCACGATCGCGTGCAACGACTCGATGGCCTGGGCGGCCCGCTCGCGGATGTCGGCCGCCGCCCGGCGGCCCTGCTCCGTGGAGGATGCGTCGAGCTCCAGGGCGCCGGCACCCAGGGCAATAAGCGCCAGCTCGTGCCCGAGCTCATCGTGCATGTCCTGGGCAATGCGGGTGCGCTCGAGCAGCCTGGCGCTGGCGGCAACGATCTCGTGTTCGCGCCGGCGGTGGGCGGTGCGCAGCATCCGGTAGCGTCCCCACCACCAGGGCAGCACGACCGCAGCAAAGACCAGCAGCACGTCCAACAGCCACCTCGAGGCGGCCGCGGAGGGGTCGGCGGCCAGCCGCAGCGCGCCCGCGACCAGGATCCCGGCCCCCAACATGGACACCGAAGCGAAGAGGGAATCGAGCCGGCGCCCGGCCAGGAAGGCGGCAACCACCGCCAGGGCCGCGGCCAGGGCATTGCCCTGGCCCAGGGCCGGCATCACGAGCGCGGCCAGCAACAACACGACGGCCCAGCCGGCCTGCTGCGGACCGAAACGGGCTCCGGAACGGATCCTCATTCACCCCATGCTACCGAGCCGCCGCCCGCCCGGACACCGACGAAAGTCAGGGGTTTTCGCTGCCCAAGACCCGACGAACGCCGGTGTCGGCGGGCCGGGGCCCGAACCTAGCGTTGAAGGCAAGGAAGAAACACCACCAGGGCAAGGAGCAAGGACCATGATCGTGCTTGAGGACCTCACCAAGGACTTCGGACGCAAGAGGGCGGTGGACGGGCTGTCGGTGGCCATCGAAGCGGGGAAAGTCACCGGCTTCCTGGGTCCCAACGGGGCAGGGAAGACCACCACCATGCGCATGCTGTTGGGGCTCGACACCCCCGACTCCGGGGCCGCTCTGATCGACGGGAAACCCTATGCGGGCCTCCACACCCCGCTGCGCACCGTGGGGGCCGTGGTCGACTCGCGCATCGGGCACCCGGGGCAGCGCGCCGCATCCCACCTGCTGGGCCTGGCCCGCAGCAACTCCATTCCCGCCCGCCGGGTGGGGACGGTGCTGGACGAAGTCGGGCTCGCCGAGGCCGGCAGCAAGCGCATCGGAACCTTTTCGCTGGGCATGCGCCAACGCCTGGGCATCGCCGGCGCGCTGCTGGGCGACCCGCAGGTGCTCATCTTCGACGAGCCGGTCAACGGCTTGGACGCCGACGGGGTGGTGTGGATCCGAGAGCTCATGCGCGCCAAGGCGGCCGCCGGGGCGACGGTGTTCGTCTCCAGCCACCTGATGAGCGAGATGCAGTCCACCGCCGACCACCTGGTGGTCATCGGGCGGGGCAGGCTGATCGCGGATGATTCCATCGTCAACGTCATCGCCGAAAGCGCGCTGAACTCCATCACCGTCGCCACCCCCGATGCCGCGCCGCTCGCCGAGGCGCTGTCCCGCGCCGGCCGCCATGTCACCTTGACCGACTCCGGGACGCTGCGGGTCACCGGCAGCTCGCTGGAGGATGTCGGGGCAATGGCCCACGGACTGGGGCTGAGGATCAACGAACTGAGCCTGCACAAGGCCTCGCTGGAACAGGCCTACGCCGAATTGACCTCCTCCAGCCTCGAATACGTGCCAACCAAAAACGAAGGGGCAGCATCATGAGCGCCATCCACGGAACCACAGCCGACGCCGGCCGCCGCGGGCGCGCCCGCCGGGCCGCGGCATTTGAGGCCACCAAGCTGGCCTCCCTGCGCTCCACCTGGGTCATCCTGTCCCTGGCGTTGCTCGGGCAGGTCGGCCTGGCCTGGCTGCTGGGCGCCTCGGCGCAGGCCAGCGGGGAGAACGGCTACGACACGACGATGCCGGCACCCTTCATCGCCGTCGTGTCATTGCAGCTGTCCCAGCTGTTCATCGCCGTTCTTGCGGCGCTGTCCATCACCTCCGAGTACGGTTCCGGCACCATCACCACCTCCCTGCAGGCCGTCCCGGTGCGCTTGAGGTTCCTGGGATCCAAGGCCGCGGTGCTGGGTGCGGTCGGATTCGTTTCCGGGGCCGTCCTGGTGGGGGCCGGCACACTGGCGGCGGCACCGGCGGCAGGGGCCTACGGCGAGTTCACGCCCGGCCAGCTGGCCACGGCCATGCTCGGTGCCGGCACCTACCTGGGTCTGCTCGCCATGATGATGCTGGGCCTCGGGTCGGTGCTGCGCAGCAGCGCCGGGGCCGTGACCGCGGCGTTCGTGCTGCTCTTCGGGCTGCCGCAGATCCTGCCGCTGTTCACCGCGGAGGCGGTGCAGGAGGCCGCAGCCTATCTTCCAACCAATGCCGCGGCGGTGCTGGGCACCGCAGCGGAGCAACCCTACGGACCGGGCACCGCGGTTGCCGTCCTGGCGGCCTGGACGACGGTGTTCCTCGGCGCCGGGTATGCGGCGTTGCGGGGCCGGGACAGCTGAAGCCGGCTACCGCAGGCGCGCCGTGGGCTCGTCCAGGAACTCCGGGCCGCGGGCACCGCTGGATCCGGCGCCCAGCAACGAGGGCGACGAGCACGCCGAGTGTCGTTGCCATGTCGGCCGCGAGTTCCCAGTACGTGAAGCAATTACTGGAGTTGCCGTCAGGCGATCTTGACGCGAGCGTCGCCGGTCACGTACTCGATGGTGAGGTTGCCCCCGACGGCTTCAACATAACCGCGAATGGTCCCCACCTTGGAGTTCTCCAAATTTCCGTGCTCGATCTTTGAGACCTGCCGCTGGGAGACGCCAATCCGCGTGGCGACTTGCTCCTGCGTCAGCCCTGCAGCCTCGCGCAGCTCACGGAGCTGGTCGGCGCGGACGTCAGCGAGCATCCGTTCCTTGTGTGCTTCGACTCGCGCCCGGTCCGCGGGGTGCTCAGCGAGGAAGTCCTTTAGCGACATGGCCACGACGATCATTTTCCTTTCAATGTACGTAGGCGGTCGTCGAACAAGTCGTCAGCCACGGGGATGTTTTTCTTGTACCAGCGATCCCAGTTCCCCGCCTTGTCGCCGGCGAATCAGCTCGATGTCTCGACTCCGCATGTCGCCAGGTTAGAACCTCTAGGTACTACGGCCAAAGGCATTGGAAGCGCTCTATACCCGGGCCGCGACTCGAAGAACCAATTGGGGGACACTGGAAACATGGGACAACGAATCGCCTCAAGCGCCTCCGCCTACCTGCGCCAACACGCGCACCAGCAGGTGGACTGGTGGCCCTACGGAGACGAGGCCTTCGCCGAGGCCGCGTCCCGCGACATCCCGGTCTTCCTGTCCATCGGATACGCCGCCTGCCACTGGTGCCATGTGATGGCCCGCGAAACCTTCGACGACCCCGCGATCGCCGCGTACCTCAACGAACACTTCGTGTCGATCAAGGTCGACCGGGAGGAACACCCCGCAGTCGACGCTGCCTACATGGCGGCAACCCAAACGCTCACCGGTGCCGGCGGCTGGCCCATGAGCGTGTTCACGCTGGCCGATGGACGCGCCATCCATGCCGGAACCTATTTTCCGCCGGCTCCCAGGCCCGGCATGCCGTCCTTCAGGCAGGTGCTCGAAGCGGTCACCGACGCCTGGGACAACCGCCGCGACGCCCTGGATCTGCAGGCCGCCACGCTGGCCGACCACCTGGGCTCGGTCGCCGGCGGGCAGGCCAAGATGTTCTCCCGTTCGCTGCCGCTGCCGACCGCCAGCACCGGCTCGGTGCTGGCCCCGGTGATCGGCACCGCCGTGCGTCGGCTGTCGGCGCTGGAGGATCCCACCGGCGGCTTCTCGCCGGCCCCCAAGTTTCCGCCAAGCTCCGTGCTGGACTTCCTGCTGCGGGCTTCTCTGGGGCCGGGATCAGATGCGGCGCAGGCCGCCGGGCTGGCGGCACGGACGCTGCGGACCATGGCCCTCAGTGGTTTGGCCGACCACGTGGGAGGCGGGTTTGCCCGTTATTGCGTGGATCCGGCGTGGAAGATCCCGCACTTTGAAAAGATGCTCTACGACAACGCACAGCTGCTCGGGCTCTACGCCCGGGCGGCGGTGCAGCTGCCCGACGCCGAGGACGCCGAGCTTTGCCGGGTTGCCGCCCGCGGCATCCATCGGTGGCTCGAGGAGCAGATGGAGCTTCCCGGCGGGGGATTCGCTTCCTCGCTCGACGCCGACACCGTCATGCCCGACGGCACCCACCACGAGGGCGCCACCTACACCTTCAGCCGGGACGAGGTCGCAAGGATCCTGGGCGAGCCGGGCGCCATCGACTCCGGCCTCCCCGGTCCGGGACCCGATCCGCGACCCGATCCGCGACCCGATCCGCGACCCGAGGCGCTTCCGGGCACCGGCAACGTCTTCTGGCAGCTGTGGAACGGCGCGCCGCTCCCGGCCGAGGACGCGCGGCAGGCGAGCCTGCCCGCGCACGAGGTGCCGATGACCATTGCGCTCTCCCGCACCCCGACACTGTCCGAATGGCCCGGGCTGGAAGCCGCTTTTGGGAAGCTGGGCGCCGAGCGTGCCACGCGGGTGCAGCCGGGCCGCGACGAAAAGGTCGTTGCCGGGTGGAACGGCCTGGCCGTCGCCGCGCTGGCCGAGGCCGCGGTGCTCTTGGATGAACCGCGCATGCTGGCCCTTGCAACCCGGACCGCCGACTACCTGTACCGGGTGCACTGGGTGCCTGCGAGCGGCGATGCGGCCCCCGTGCTCCACCGCATCAGCCACCAAGGGCGGGCCGGCACGTCCATCGCCGCGGTGCTGGAGGACCATGCGGCGGTCGCGCTGGGATTCCAGCAGCTGGGCGTCGCCTCGGGGGACCGGAACTGGTTCGCCCGAGCGGACGATGTCCTCGACGCTGCGCTGGGGCTCTTCCTGGAAGGCGGAAAGCCGCAGGACAATGCCGCGAACGATCCCCGGGTCCAGGCCATGCGCGGGGGCGTCGGCAGCGCCGAGGCGCTGGATGACGCGGTGCCCGCCGCCACCTCGCTGCTGGCCGCTGCCCTGCTGGACCGGGCCGGCCGCAGCCAGCTGGAATCCGGCGGCAACACGGCGGAACCGGGGTCCGGGCGCAGCGAGGACGACCTCGCGCTGGTGCGCATGCTGCTGGGCTTCGTGCCGGCAATTGCCGACCGGGCGCCCCACGGGGCCGGTGGCGCACTGGGCGTGGTGGCCCGCTTCATCCACGGCTCGAGCACTGAGCTGGTCGTGGCCGGCGGAACCGATCCCGAGCGCGGGGCCGCGGTGCGCCTGGGGGTGCTGGCCGGCGTGGCCCAACTCGGGGGCGCCGGCGCGCAGGGCACGGTGTACCAGGCCGGTCCCGAGGGGCAATTGCGGCTCTACGTGTGCCGCGGCGGCATCTGCCACGCACCCGTCAGCGACCTGCCCGCGCTCGCGGCACTGATCGTCCCCGGTTTGCCGCGCCACCTGCCCGGGCGTTAGGCGGTGCCGAGCACCGCGATGGCAATGGCGGTGAAGTGGCAGGCGAAGCCGATGAGGGTGAATGCGTGGAAGAGCTCGTGGAATCCCAGGATGCCCGGAATGGGATTCGGCGCCTTCAGCGCATAGAACACCGCGCCGGCAATGTAGAAGGCGCCGCCGACGCAAATGAGGATCGCCGCGGCCGGGCTGGCGGCCAGGAAATCCCCGAGGAACAGCAATGCCGCCAGGCCAAGCAACACGTACACGGGGGTGTAAAGCCAGCGCGGGGCATCGGTGTAGAAGACCCGGAAACCGACCCCCGCAAGCGCCCCGATCCAGATGGCCACCAGCAGGACGGTGGCAGACCTGGCCGGAAGCAGGGCCCAGGCCAGCGGGGTGTAGGAGCCGGCGATCAACAACATGATGTTGGTGTGGTCGATCCGCTTGAGCATGAGGGTGGTTTTCGGCGACCAGTTCCCGCGGTGGTAGAACGCGGAAACGGTGAAGAGCAGCACCCCGGTGAACGCAAAGACGGCGGTGGTGGCCTTTCCGGCACCCGCCGGGGCCAGCACCACCAGCACGATGCCGGCGACCAGGGCCAGGGGGGCGGTGACCGCGTGGATCCAGCCGCGCAGCAAGGGCTTGGGCGGCTGCGCCGGAACCGGTGGCTGCGACGGTGTCCCGGATGGTTGGATCATGAACCCAGCCTAAACTACTGACTGGTAGGTTTGGTGGCCGCCGACACCCGAAACCCGTGGAATGGTGCCGGCCGGATCCATGCACGGCGTATTGCCAGCCGCAATGCCCGCGTCTTGGTGCGCCACCGGGGACGGAACCCGGTAGCGTTAAGTTGAACATGCGGCCGGCTGGCGGTCGCATGCCGCCCCAAAACCCAAGCACAAGCAGGAGTATCGCCGTGGAACTACCGGGATTCGTCTACCGGCTCTATGAGCGGCGGTTGCGGGGTCTGCTGGCCCCGGAAAAACTTCCCGCGCATATTGGCGTGCTCGTGGACGGGAACCGGCGCTGGGCCAAGCTCTCGGGCCAGACCACCGCCACCGGCCACCAGGCCGGCGCGGACAAGATCCTCGAATTCCTGGGCTGGTGCCAGGAACTGGACATCAACCTGGTGACGCTCTACATGCTCTCCACCGACAACATGAGCCGTTCCAGCGAGGAACTCGATTCCTTGATGGGGATCATCGCCAACACCCTGGACCGGTTGGGGGAAACCAAGACCGTGCGCGTGAAGCCGGTGGGCGCGTTGGAACTGCTGCCGGACTACCTGGCCAACAAGCTGCGCGAGCTGGAGGCCTCCACCGCCGGTGTCACCGGGATCCATGTCAATGTGGCCGTCGGCTACGGCGGCCGGCAGGAAATCGTCGACGCGGTCAAGGCGCTGCTGTGCCAGGGGCACGCCGACGGGCTGGACGCGGCGCAGATCGCCGAGGGCCTGGACCCGGACAAGCTGGCCACCCACCTCTACACCAAGGGCCAGCCCGACCCGGACCTGGTCATCCGCACCTCGGGCGAACAGCGCCTCTCCGGGTTCCTCACCTGGCAGAGCGCGTATTCGGAGTTCTACTTCTGCGAGGCGTTGTGGCCCGACTTCAGGCGCGTGGACTTCCTGCGCGCCCTGCGCGACTTCGCCGACAGGCAACGCCGCTTCGGTTCCTGAGCCCTGTTCCCGGGGCGACAACTTTGAGTAAACCCGGCCGGCGCCAATTATTTACCTGAACGACACCGGACTTTTGCCAGCAGATCCTGACGGCCCCCTGATTTCGGCGTAAGTTGAGCGTAACGGGTGATGAAGCCGTCATTGCCCGCTGAACGGGGCAGCACTCCCCGCGAGGAGCCACAGTGGTAGCGAAACAGGAAAACCCATCAACCGCACCCGCCGTCTCGGAAACGACTGCCACCGAGGTGGCACCGGCGGAAGGCACCCGGACCTTCGTCCTGGACACCTCGGTGTTGATCGCAGACCCCCACGCAATGTTGCGCTTTGCCGAACACCACGTGGTCCTGCCGTTGACCGTGATCACCGAGCTCGAACACAAGCGCAACGACCCCACGCTGGGGTACTTCGCTCGCGAGGCGCTGCGGACCCTGGAGGACCTGGGCAGGAAGCACGGCGGGCTGGGCAACGAAATGGAGGTCGGCAAGCAGGGCGGCACCCTGCGCGTGGAACTGAACCACATCGCGCCGAACGTCCTGCCGGTGGGGTTCCGCAACGCGGACAACGACACCCGCATCCTCGCCGTCTCCAAGGCGATGCTTGACGAGGGCCTCGACGTCACGCTGGTCTCCAAGGACATGCCGATGCGCATCAAGGCCTCGGCCATGGGACTGACCGCCGAGGAATACCGCAACGAGCTCATTGCCGACTCCGGCTGGACCGGCGTGCACGAGATGGACGTGAGCCAGGAGAACATGTCGGCGCTCTACGCCGACGAGTCCCTGGAACTCGAGGAGGCCGCCGAGCAGCCGGTGAACACCGGGTTGATCCTGCACTCCCCGCGCGGCTCGGCGCTGGGACGGGTGGACCGCAACCACCTGGTGCGCCTGGTGCGCGGGGACCGGGAGGCTTTCGGGCTGCGCGGCCGCTCCGCCGAACAACGCCTGGCCCTGGACCTGTTGCTCGACAAGGAAGTCGGCATCGTTTCGCTCGGCGGCCGGGCGGGCACCGGCAAGTCGGCGCTCGCGCTGTGCGCCGGGCTCGAAGCGGTGATGGAGCGCCGCGAACACCGCAAGATCATGGTCTTCCGCCCGCTCTACGCGGTCGGCGGGCAGGAGCTGGGCTACCTGCCCGGCGCCGAGGCGGAGAAGATGAATCCCTGGGCGCAGGCGGTGTTCGACACCCTGGGCTCGGTGGTCTCCAAGAACGCCATTGACGAAGTCATGAGCCGGGGCATGCTCGAGGTGCTGCCGCTGACGCACATCCGCGGGCGCTCGCTGCACGACGCCTTCGTGATCGTGGACGAGGCCCAGTCGCTGGAGCGCAACGTGCTGCTCACGGTGCTCTCGCGCATCGGGCAGAACTCCAAGGTGATCCTCACCCACGACGTGGCCCAGCGCGACAACCTGCGGGTGGGCCGCCACGACGGCGTCGCCGCGGTGGTCGAGCAGCTCAAGGGGCACCACCTCTTCGGGCACGTCACGCTGACCCGCTCCGAACGCTCCGAGATCGCCGCCCTGGTCACCGAGCTGCTTGAGGACCGGATCCACTAGCGGCACCGCGCCGCACCGGGGCGCGGTCCCGCGGCCCTACGCCGCGGGCCCGCCCCGGTGCCGCGCGTGGTCGGGCGCCGGGGGCCCGGGATAGTCCGCCAGCCCCGGGATCGGCCACAGCGGCGCCCGGCGTACGTCGGACAGCGAGGCGCGCGGCTGGGTGAACAACCCGTCGATCATGTACTCGTCCACCGCGGTGATGGACACCCGGTGCTCAAGCCCCGCGTCCGGCCCGTCCAGGACCCGGTGCAGCACGCAGATGCCCGTGGCCCGGTCGAGCCGCACCCGCGTGAGGCCGGGGCCCAGCAGCGGTGCATCCCGGTTGACCGGGGCGTAGGAATGGCCGCGGGAAAGTTCTGCCTCCAGGCATTCGCGGCCCGCTTCGTCCCGGAGCTCCCGCAACGCATGGATGGTGCTGGGGTGGGGGAACGACATGTCGGCCGGGCCGGGGGCGAAGCCGGCGATCTCGACCGGGTCCAGGAACGCTCCCCACAGGCCCACCGGCATCAACTCGTTGCCGTAGGAGGCCTCCGGGCGCCGCGAGACCAGCCCGTCGTCCCCGTAGACCGGGGCCAGCAGCTGCGGCGGCAACAGCCAGCTCTTGCGGGTCGCCGCCACGAAGCCGGCGTCGCGCGAATCGTTGATGTGCTCGGTGCGAAAGAGTACCGTCCCGTTCTCGTCCTCCACACGGATGGCGTCCGGGCGCCTGACCAACACCGTGAGGTGCTTGGGCTGGCTCGGGGCGGCGAAGGCGAGCTCGTGGCGTTCCTTGTCGTTGACGCCAATCCGGATCTGGATGGTGTTCCACAGCCAGGGGGAGGAACGGGCGAGCCGACGGAAGCGCCCCATGAGCTCCTTGCCCGGGGCCCGGTCGGGGTCGGGGAAAACTGCCGCACCATTGTGCTGTTCCATGCCTTCAGTGTAGCGAGGGGCAACGCCGTGTGGTTTTGCCCCTCCCGGTGGCGTGCCGACGCTGACACCGGGGCCGTGCAACGCGTAGGGTTTGGGCCATGCCGCAACAAATCCTGCTTTGGTTTGCCGCCGATCCGGCCCTGGCCACGCTGGCCGGAATCCTGGCCGCGCTGGCGTTGGCGCTGTACCTGTTCAACGCCGTGCGCCTGACCATCATCGACTTCAAGTCGCACCTGCTGCCCAACCGGATCCTGGGCCCGTGGTTCATCGCCGCCTTGGTGCTGCTGGGTGCCGCCGCCCTGCTGGCCGGGGAGCCGATGGTGCTGTTGCGGATGGTCCTGGGCGCGGTGATCCTGTTTGCCGGCTACCTGGTGCTGCACCTGATTGCGCCCGCGGGCATGGGGCTGGGGGACGTGAAGCTCGCCGCCGTGCTGGGGCTCTACCTCGGCTTCCTGTCCTACACCCACCTGTTGTGGGCCACCGCGTTCGCCTTCATCATCGGGGCCCTCTGGTCGGTGGTGTTGCTGCTGGCCCGCAAGGCCACCATGCGTTCCTCGGTCGCCTTCGGCCCCTTCATGCTGGCGGGCGCCGCACTGGCCCTGGTCGTGGCGGGATAGCAAAGCCAAGCCAAGCCAAGGCCACGCCCGGAACCCACGAGACACGAAAGCCACCGGAACACCTCCATGCCCACACCTGAATTCATCGTCCAAATGCGCCGCAAGATCGGCAACGACCCGCTGTGGCTGCCCGGCGTGAAGGCCGTGGTGATCCACGAGGGCCGCGTGCTGCTGGTCCGCCGGGCCGACAACGGGCGCTGGACGCTTCCGGCCGGCATCCTGGAGCCGGGCGAGGAGCCCGCCGTCGCGGCGGTGCGCGAGGTGTTCGAGGAAACGGCGGTGCACTGCGCCATCACGCGGCTCGTCGGGGTGGCCACCACCGACGAGGCGGTGTATCCCAACGGGGACCGCGCCCAATACCTGGACATCATCCTGGCCGGTGAGTACCTGGGCGGCCAGGCGAAGGTCAACGACGACGAGAACCTCGAGGTCGGATGGTTCGGGCTGGGCCGGCTGCCGGCCCTGCCGCCCAAGCACCAGCGCGCCATCGACTGGACCCTCGAGCCGAAGGAAGCCGGCCACTTCATCACCGGCGGCCAGGACCCGGCCCGATAAGCGGTCACGGACCCGCCGTTCCCGCTACCCGGCCAAATGCCGCGGCAGGGGCCAGCCCTATCTGCGGACCACGGAGCGCAGTTGCTTCAGGACAACGGAGAGCGAGGCAATATCGGCCTGCCCGGGTTTGGAGAGTTGCTCCAAGGTCTCGGTGATGCGCGCCATCTGCTCCTCGTGCAACCGTTCCCAGGCCGCGATGCGTTCCAGCGGGTCGGCACCGTGCCCGCCGGAGGTCCCGGTGCTCTGCATCACGGCAACGGTCATGTCCGCCACGGCCGCATAGACGTCGTCGCGCAATGCGGCCCGCGCCAGGGATTCCCAGCGGTTGCGCCGCGGCAGGTCGGTGATCATCAACAGGAGCGGAATGACGCCGATCCGGGCATAGATGGCGAAGTAGACCTGGGCAATGCTGTGGACCGGTTCCCGGATCTGTTCCGAGATGACGGCCAGGTCCAGCAGCCCGAATCCCGCCAGGAACGTCGGAGCGCGCCGGGCCAAATCCGCCGGAATGCCGGCCAGGCGATCGGCCAGACGGTTGTCCAAGATGTCCATGTCCGGGTCGCCCAGGTAGCGGGTCAGGTCCGTCCAGAGCGGGTCGATCCGGGGCTTGAGCCGCTCGATCGCGTCGGTGATCGCTTCGCCCCGCCCGTAGCGGGTGACATACCAGCGGATTCCCCGGTCCAGCAACCGCCGCATTTCCTCGGCAACGGCACAGCGGTTTTGCACGGGACAGCTCGGCGGCAGGGCCGCCAGGTCGGCCATGATCGAATCGACGCCGAAGACCTGGCGCAGGACCACGAAGGCCCGGGCCACGGCCGCCGGGGAAGCCTCGGTTTCCTCCATGGCCCGGAATGCAAAGGTGATCCCGCCGGTGTTGATCATGTCGTTCGCCACCACGGTGCTGATGATCTCGCGGCGCAGGGGATGGGTGTCCAGGTCGGCGTCGAACCGTTCGGACAGCAGGGCCGGAAAATAGCTGCGCACGGTCTTCTTGAACCATGGGTCATCGGCCAAGTCACTGGCATTGAGCGCTCCGGCCAGTTCGGTTTTCGCGTAGGCGCACAGGACAGCGAGCTCCGGTGAGGTGAGCCCGCGGCCCGTCGCCAGCCGGGCCTGCAGTTCCTCCGTGCCGGGCAGTGCTTCCAGGGTGCGGTCAAGGCCAGCCGCCGACTCCAGCCAGTCCATCATCCGTTCGAAGCCCGGGCTCCATGGCCCGACCCGGTAGAGGTCGTTGACCAGCAACGTGTTCTGGTCGGCGTTTGTCTTCAGCACCAGCTCGCCGACGTCGTCCGTGAGGGAGTGCAGGAAATCCGCGCGTTCCCCTGCGGTTATCCTTCCCGCGTCGATCATGTTCTCGACGAGGATCTTGATGTTGACTTCGTGGTCCGAGCAGTCCACTCCGGCGGAGTTGTCGATGGCGTCCGTGTTCAGGATGACGCCGCCCAAGGCCGCCTCGATCCGGCCACGCTGCGTGATGCCCAGGTTGCCGCCCTCGACGACAACCTTGGCCCTGAGTTCATTGCCGTTGACCCGGATCGAGTCGTTGGCCTTGTCCCCTGCTTCCGCGTGGGCCTCGGAAGAGGCCTTGACATACGTGCCGATGCCCCCGTTGTAGAGAAGGTCCACCGGCGCGAGCAGGATCGCCTTGAGCAGTTCTTGCGGCGCCATCGCGGCCGTGCCGTCCTCCAATCCCAGGGCGTCGCGGACCTCGTCGGTGATGTCGATGGACTTGGCCTGGCGTGGGTAGATCCCGCCGCCGTTGCTGATCACCGAGGCGTCGAAGTCCGCCCAGGAGGAACGGGGAAGGTCGAACAAGCGCCGCCGTTCGGCGAAGGACGCAGCGGCATCCGGTTGTGGGTCCAGGAAAATGTGGCGGTGGTCGAACGCCGCAACCAGGCGGATGTGCCGGGACAGGAGCATGCCGTTTCCGAACACGTCCCCGCTCATGTCTCCGATGCCCGCCACGGTGAAGTCTTCGCCTTGGACATCGATGCCAAGCTCACTGAAATGCATCTTGACGGACTCCCAGGCACCCTTGGCCGTGATGCCCATTTCCTTGTGGTCATAGCCGACCGAACCCCCTGAAGCGAAGGCATCGCCCAACCAAAAACCGTACTCGCGGGCAAGCTCGTTCGCGGTGTCGGAAAAGGTCGCGGTGCCCTTGTCGGCCGCCACCACGAGGTAGGAGTCTTCACCGTCGTGACACACGACGTGCCGGGGCGGGACCAGCATTTTCCCGGTGTCCGCGGGGCAGAGGTTGTCGGTGATATCCAGCATTCCGCGGATGAAGATCCGGTAGCTTTCGCGTCCTTCCGCCAGCCATGCGCCACGGTCCATGACAGGGTCCGGCAGCCGCTTGGGAAAGAAGCCGCCCTTCGCTCCGGTGGGCACAATGACGGCGTTCTTGACGGTCTGGGCCTTGACGAGACCGAGAATCTCCGTGCGGAAGTCCTCCCTCCGGTCCGACCAGCGCAGCCCGCCGCGGGCTATGGCACCGAACCGCAGATGCAGCCCCTCCACCCGGGGCGAATAGACCCATATTTCGTATTTTGGCCGCGGGGGCGGACACTCGGCGAGGGCCGATGGATCGAACTTGTAGCTGAGGTAGTGCCGGTTCTGGAAGTAGTTGGTTCGCAAGGTGGCCCCAACCAGGTTCATGAAGGTGCGCAGCAACCTGTCGGCATTCAGGGCGGGCACTTCGTCGATGGCTGCGCTCAGTTCCTTCCTGGCGATTTCAATGCCCTGGGCGCGGTCCGTCCCGCCGATGTCGGGGTCGAAGCTGATCTGGAAGAGTCCCAGCAGCGCATGGGTGACCCGCACATTGGCCAGCAGCGATTCGGCCATGAAGCCGTAGGAGTTGGTGGTGCCAAGTTGCAGCAGGTATTTGGCATAACTGCGCAGAATGACCACGCGTTGCCATTCAATTCCCTCGGTGAGAACCAGGCCGTCGAAGCTGTCCGACTCGATGTCACCGCGTATGGCGGCGCGGAAGGAATCGGCCAGCAGCCCGCTGGTTTTCAGCGGATCGACACCGGAAGGGTATTTCAGTCCAAGGTCGTAGAGCAAGAACTCCTGGCCGTCGCCGCGGCGGATCCCAAAGGGCCGCTGATCGAGGACCTCAAGTCCCAGATTGTGGAAAAACGGCAGGATCCGGGACAGGCTTCGGGGCTTGGCAAAATAGAGCTTGATCCGCGCGTCTTCGGCCAACGTCGTGGCGGTGGCTGCAGGGATGCGGACGGAGACGACCGGGTCATCGACGGCGGGTCGGCCGGCTTCCTGAAGATCGAGGGTCTCGAAGCGGACCACGTCATCGACCGCGTCTTCAACCGTGTAGCCCACCCGGTATCCTTCGGGAAAGGCTTCGGACCACAGCATGGCCAGGCGCGTGGCCTCCTGCGCGGGAAACCTCTCACGCATGACTTCCTCGATGCCTTCGGCCCAGGACCGGACCGCCACAACCAGCCGGCGCTCCAGCGCCGGGACATCAAGGTGGGGGACCTTCCGTCCGGAAGGGAGCCAAATCCGGAAAAACACCCGGGCCAGCGCCGACTCGCTCAGCAGTGTCGTGAACTCGATGGTGTTGGTTTGGAACGACCGACCCAGTTCGTGCTCGATGCGCTGGCGAACCGCCGTGTTGTAACGGTCCCGGGGCAGGAACACCAACGCCGACACGAACCGCCCATAGGTGTCGGGGCGCAGGAACAAGCGGGTGCGGCGGCGTTCCTGCAGGTGAACGATGCCCTGGGCCGTGGCGAGGAGGTCATCCACATCGATCTGGAACAGTTCGTCCCTCGGATAGGACTCCAAGACTGCCTGCAGGGTCTCTTCGGAGTGCGACTCGGGGGCAAATGCGCAGCGCTGGAGGACCTCGTCGACCTTGTCCCGGACAATGGGCACTTCGCTCACCGGCTGGTTGTAGGCGCTGGGGGCGAAGAGCCCGAGAAAATGCCTTTCTCGGTTGACCTTGCCGTCCATGCCATAGCTCTTGATCGCTATCTGGTCCAGATATGACGGTCTCAGGACTGTCGAGCGCCAATCGGCCTTGGTCAGCGTCAGGAGCCGCTGACCAAGGGGCCGGCGGAGGCCGGGCGGAGCAGGCCGCGGTTGCCGGATCCCCTGGCGCGATTCCCTCAGGAGACCGAGTCCGGATGACGGACGGCTGGTTAGTGGGTCGTGGCCGCCCCCACCGGGCACGTCGTAATCGATGTAGCCCAGGAAGGTGAAGTTGCCGTCGTCCATCCAGCGCAGCAGATCCTTCGCCTGCTGCATCTCCTGGGTGCCCCCGGTGCCGGGATGGGTCTCCATGGCATCGACGGCTTCGATGGCCCGTCGGTGCATCGCGGACGCATCGGCGGCAACCGCCCGCACATCGGCAAGGACCGTTGACAGGCCCGCGACCAGCTTTCCGCCCGCGGCCGCATCACCCAGCCTGTTGATTTCCACGGCGATCCAGGACTCTTCGCATACTTCTGTGCCGTCGGTGGACTCGAAGTGCGGCGTCGCGCCCGGCGAGGGCAAGAGGTGGATGTCCACGATCCGGTGCGTGTCCCTGTCGCGCAAGACCGCAAAAATGGGATGGACGACCAGTCGGATGGCGGCGTTTTGGCGGGTGAGCTCGGCGGCCACGGAATTGACCAGGTAGGGCATGTTGTCCGTCGCGATGGTCACCACGCTGGCATCGGATTCGGTCAGGATCCCGGTGGCGATGTGGCCCGGCCGCCGTGCGTCGGCAACTTCGAGGTGGTGCAGCGCCCGCCGCTGCAGCGTGTCGGGGCCGTAGCCCTGGAGGTCCTCGGCCGAAAAGTGCCTGTAGTAGTCCTCTAGGAACTTGCCCGTATTTTTCACGGTACGCCCGGCTCTCGATCGGTCCCTCTGCAGGCGGGCACCGACATGCGGCACAGCCTGCCTTGCACGGCTTGGGATCCGGAGCTGCCGTTCCCGGTCCCAACAGCCTTGCCCTCGAAATAATCATGACTGCCTTACCGGGTGCAGTCCACCCCGGCGACGCGGTTCACGCGCGCAAACACGGTCGCAGACGAAAGGGCCCCCAGCCTCGAACGGTTGGG
Source organism: Paeniglutamicibacter sp. MACA_103 (assembly GCF_045798555.1). NCBI lineage: Bacteria > Bacillati > Actinomycetota > Actinomycetes > Micrococcales > Micrococcaceae > Paeniglutamicibacter > Paeniglutamicibacter sp. MACA_103. The sequence continues at coordinate 18,163 of NZ_JBIXLN010000058.1, forward strand.
GGCCCTGTCGCAAGGAACCACGGGACTTGTCCGACTAGCGGTCCATCTCCGGTTCGCGGTCTTTTGCCTTCGGGTCCCCGGTGGCACCGGCGGTGACCTTGCCGCCGAAGCGTGCCGCATCCTCCAGCGCCTTGGCTTCCTCGCCGCCGATGGCCTCGCCGCGGGCCACCATGCCGGCGGTGTCCGAGAGCTTGACCTGCTTGAGGAACAGCGCCAGCACGAACGCGATGAGGATGAACGGGATCAGGTACCAGAACACCGGTGCCAGCGAGTCCGCATAGGCGTTGACGATGCCCTCGCGCACGGCCTCGGGCAGCTGCGCCATGGTTTGCGGGTCCAGCGTCGCGGTGGCGTTGCCCGCGTCCGCGGCGCTGGCGCCGGCCCCGGTGAAGACGTCGGTGAGCTTCTCGGAGAGCCGGTTGGTGAACATCGCACCGAAGATCGCCACGCCCAGGGACGCACCGACCTCGCGGAAGTAGTTGTTGGTGGAGGTCGCGGTGCCCACCATGGCCGGATCCACGGCGTTCTGCACGACCAGCACGACGACCTGCATGATCAATCCCAGGCCGGCGCCGAACACGAACAGGTACACGCAGATCAGCCACAGCGGGGTGGTGGCCGAGAGCGTGGTGAAGGCCAGCATCGCGGCGGCGGTGACCAGGGCGCCGGCGATCGGGTAGCCCTTGTACTTTCCGGTCTTGGTGATCGCGATGCCGGAGTAGATCGAGGTGCCCATCATGCCGACCATCATCGGGACCATCAGCAGCCCGGAGACCGCCGCGGAGGTGCCCGAGGACATCTGCAGGAAGGTGGGGACGAAGGCGATGGCCGCGAACATGCCCAGGCCCAGGGTGAAGCCGATGGCCGTGGCGTTGACGAAGACCGGGTTCCTGAAGAGCGAGAGCGGGATGATCGGGTCCTCGGCGCGGGCCTCGGCGATCACGAAGAGCACGATGGCCGCGAGCATGCCCGCGCCCCAGGCCCAGGTCTCGGGCGCCGCCCAGCCGTGGTTCTTGTTCCCGCCGAAGTCGGTGAAGAAGATCAGGCAGGTGGTGGCGACCGAGAGCAGCAACACGCCGAGCACGTCGATCTTCCTGGTGGACTTCTTGTTCGGGATGGTCAGCGCGAACCACGCGATCAGGAAGGCTCCGATGCCGATGGGGATGTTGATGTAGAAGGCCCACTGCCAGGTCAGGTGGTCGACGAAGAAGCCGCCGAGCAGTGGACCGGCGACGGCCGAGAGGCCGAAGATGGCGCCCAGCGGTCCCATGTACTTCCCGCGCTCGGAGGCCGGGACGATGTCGGCGATGATGGCCTGCGAGAGGATCATGAGGCCGCCGCCGCCCAGGCCCTGCATGGCGCGGAAGAACACGAACATCCAGAAGGTGCCGGCGAAGGCCGCGCCCACGGAGGCCAGGGTGAACAGGGCGATGGCGATCAGGAAGAGGTTGCGCCGGCCCAATACGTCACCGAACTTGCCGTAGATCGGCATCACGATGGTGGTTGCCAGCAGGTAGGCGGTGGTGATCCAGGCCTGGTGTTCGACCCCGCCGAGCTGGCCCACGATGGTGGGCATGGCGGTGGAGACGATGGTCTGGTCGAGGGAAGAGAGCATCATGCCGGCGATCAGCGCGGAGAAGATGATCCAGATGCGCCGTTGCGTCAGCAGCAGCGGCGCCGGGTCCGGGGATGTCCGGGACGCGGTGGTGGTGGACATGGTGGTTCCTTGGGTGTGGTGGGAAAGGAGTGAGGTGGGGGCAGGCCGCCGGCTTAGTGGCCGGGGAACTGCCCGTCCGGCTGGAGGTGTTGGCCGAACAGCTCCCGGGTCTGGTGCATGACGGAAAGGAATTCGTCCTCCAGCGAGGGTCCGCCGGGAGCGGCCAGGTAGCGTTCGATGGCCCGGTGGGTGGCGAATTGCAGGCAGTGCACCAGCAGGGCGATTCCGCTGTGGTCCTCCGCCACGCCTTCGCGCTTGGCCACCATGGCGGTGAATTCGGCCTGGCGTTCGGGGCCGACCTGCATCATCTTCACCAGCAGCTCCGGTTCGCGGTGCATCGCGGCAAAGAAGCCATGCATGCTGCGGATCCCCGATTCCTCGCGGCGCAATTGTTCAAGCACCAGGGCCACGAGGTCGGACAGCAGCGTGGGGGAGATGCCCACGGTCCCGGCGGGACGCGCGTTCATGAAGCGCGCAAGCGCCTCGGCGGACAGCCCGTCGTCGGCGTGCCCGAACACCGCGTCGAGCTTGGTGGCGAAGTAGTTGAAGAAGGTGCGCCGCGAGATCCCGACCCGGGCGCAGAGTTCCTCGACGGTGAACCCGGAAAAGCCGTGTTCGGCCGTGAGCTCACGCGCGTTCCGCGAGATGGAGAGCCGGGTCTTCAGCATGCGGGCGCTGAGGGTCGGCGGGGTGGCCGGCTCGGCGGAAGGATCATTTGCACTATTGTTCACAGAGTGCAGTTTTGCACTATTGGTTGCTGAGTGCAACTTAAGTGGGATCGCTCACCGGGCCGGCTTCCAGGGCCCTGCGGCATTGGCGCCCGGACACGCAAACGGCGGCCCGTCGAAGAATGGTAGGCAACCTTCCTCGACTGGCCGCCGCTGCTTGCGGGGGTGTTGGGTTGGTGTCAGTGCTTGCCGGTCATGGTGGTGACATCGAGCAGTTCATCGAGCTGCTCCTCGGTGAGATCGCCGCGCTCCACGAAGCCGAGGGCAACCGTCGCCTCGCGGACCGTGAGACCGTCCGCAACCGCCTTCTTGGCGATCTTCGCGGCGTTCTCGTAGCCGATGAGCTTGTTCAGCGGGGTGACGATGGAGGGGGAAGCCTCGGCCAGGAAGCGGGCACGCTCCACGTTCGCGGTGATCCCGTCGACCATCTTCTCCGCCATGACCCGGGCGGTGTTGCCCAGCAGGCGGATGGACTCGAGCAGGTTCGAGGCCATCACCGGGATGCCCACGTTCAGCTCGAACGCCCCGTTGGTCCCGGACCAGGCGATGGCGGTGTCGTTGCCGATCACCTGGGCGGCGACCATGATCGCGGCCTCGGAGATCACCGGGTTGACCTTGCCCGGCATGATCGAGGAGCCCGGCTGCAGATCCGGGATCGCGATCTCGCCCAGGCCGGTGTTGGGGCCCGAGCCCATCCAGCGCAGGTCGTTGTTGATCTTCATCAGCGAGATCGCGATGTTGCGCAGCTGGGCCGAGGCCTCGATGAGCCCGTCGCGGTTGGCCTGCGCCTCGAAGTGGTTCCGCGCCTCGGTCAGCGGCAGCCCGGTGTCCGCGGCGAGCAGCTCGATGACGCGCTCGGGGAACCCTGCGGGGGTGTTGATGCCGGTGCCCACCGCGGTTCCGCCCAGCGGCACCTCGGCCACGCGCGGCAGCGAGGCCAGGATGCGCTCGACGCCGTAGCGCATCTGGGCGGCGTACCCGCCGAATTCCTGGCCCAGGGTCACCGGGGTCGCGTCCATCAGGTGGGTGCGACCGGACTTCACCACGTCCTTGAACTCGGCGGCCTTGGCCTCCAGGGAGGCGGCCAGCACCTCGAGGCCCGGGACGACGTCACCGAGCAGCCCGGCGGTCGCCGCGACGTGCACCGAGGTGGGGAAGACGTCGTTGGAGGACTGGGACGCATTGACGTGGTCGTTGGGGTGCACCACGGTGTCCGAGCCGGCGGCCGTGAGAGCCCGGGTCGCCAGCTCGGCGAGCACCTCGTTCATGTTCATGTTGCTCGAGGTGCCCGAGCCGGTCTGGAACACGTCGATGGGGAAGTGCGCGTCGTACTTGTTCGCGGCGACCTCGTCGGCCGCGGCCACGATCGCGTGCGCGCGCTCGGCATCCAGCACGCCGAGTTCCAGGTTGGCCAGCGCGGCGGCCTTCTTCACCTGGGCCAGGGCCCGGATGTGCGCGGGCTCGAGTTTCTTGCCGGAGATCGGGAAGTTCTCCACGGCGCGCTGGGTCTGCGCCCGGTAGAGGGCTGCGGCCGGAACCCGGACCTCGCCCATGGTGTCGTGTTCGATGCGGAAATCTGCGGAAGTGTCCATGCCAGAC
>NZ_JBIXLN010000059.1:0-21970 GCF_045798555.1 Paeniglutamicibacter sp. MACA_103
CGCCGGGGGCAGGTACTTGGCCTGCACGATCCCCAGGATCGGCATCAATTCCCAGAACCCCAGGAACGCCACGACGCCGACCAGCCCCAGCACCCACTTCGGCCATCCCCTGGACGGCGCGCGGGAGGCCCTGGCCCGCACCGCGGCACGCGTGGATTCCTCGGTCGTCTGGGTCATGGCAACAGGGCCTGGAGGTCAACCGGCTTGGTGATGGCACCGAATTCCTGTGCCGCCTCGCCGAGCTTCTTCGCCGCTGCGGTGTCGATGTCTACCCGGTAGCGCGGCAGCACCAGCTTGGCGCGGGTCTCTTCGTCGATCTTGGTGTAGGTGCCCACGATGTCGCGGACTTCCTGCGGGTGCTCGTTGGCGTATTCCAGGGACTTGTTCATTGCGCGCTGGAACTTGGCGGTCAGCTCCGGTTCGGCGGCGACCTTGGCCGAGGAGGTGAAGTAGCCGGCGATGTCCAGTTCCGGGTCGAAGTCGGCGAAGTTGTTGCTCACGACCCGCGCACCGTCGCCCTTGGCCTGGACCAGGAAGGGGTCAAGGATCCAGGCGGCATCCACGATGCCGTTTTCCAGTGCCGCCGGGGCCTCGGGGAATGGAACCTCAACGAAGTCCACGGTTTCCGGGTCCCCGCCGTCGTCCTTGACGACTTGCGACACCGTGATGTCGCCGATGTTGGCAAGGTTGTTCACCGAGACCTTCTTCCCGGCCAGGTCCTTGGGGCTCTGGATGGGCGAGTCCTTCGGGACCACCACGGCACCGAAGTCGCCGTCCTGGTTCCCGGAGGTGGTTACGCCGTTGGCGACAACCTTCATGCTCAGGCCCTTGTCGTTGGCGACCATGAGCGAGACGAAGTTGGAGAAGGCGAAATCGTAGCTTCCGGACTGGATTCCCGGGACGATGGCCGCCCCGCCGGTGGCGGTCTGGATGTCCAAATCCAGGCCCTCGGTCTCGAAGAAGCCCTTGGAGTCGCCCAGGAAGATCGGGGCGGTGTCCACGATCGGGATGACCCCGACGGTGATCTTTTCCAGGTCCGCTGTGCCTTCGGAGCCCGTGGATGCGGCCTGGCCGCTTGGCGAGCCCGAACCACAGGCGCTCACGGCCAGAATCCCCAGTGCGGCCATTGCGAGTGTAACTTTGTTTCTCATGAATCCTCATCGTGCCTTGACGGTGGGTGCGGCGGGATGCCCCGCCATGGATCGTTCCGCGTGCGGCGCGGGGTCGGCCCTCGCCGCACCGCACGCTGGTAGTTGCCTGCCGTGCCCGGGGCGCGGCTACTACTTGATGGTCATGGCCTCGACGTCCGGGGTCTTGGACAGGAACCCAAGCTGGGCTGCGAGTTCGGCAAGCTTGGCCAGTTGTTCGCTGGGCACGACGCCGTCCCAGGTTTCCATCTTCAGGTTTTCGGCCACTTTGGGGTCCATCTTCATGAACTCCGGCAACATGTCCTTGGCTCCGGCCTGGTCGCCCTCGGCCGCTGCCAGCGTTTCGGTCATCGCGGCCTTGAAGTCGGCGACGACCTCGGGGTTTTCCTGGGCGTACTTGCCGCTGGTGAAGCTAACCATGGTCGGCAGGCCCGGGATGGCCTTCTGGTTCGGGTAGCCAAGCAGTTCGTTGTCGGGGTTGGCCAGCGCCTTGGACAGGAACGGCTCCGGGAGCCAGACGGCGTCCATGTTTCCGCGGTCGAGCTGGGCCTCCATGTCCGGGAACGGCATCTCCGAGAATTTCAGTGCGCCCGCGTCCCCGCCGTCGATCGTGGCCGATTCCATGATGGTCAGGTCGCCTTGGGTCTTCAGCGCGTTGACCGAGGTGGTCTTTCCGGACAGGCCGGCAAAATCCTTGATCCCCGAATCGGCGCGCACGACCACACCATTGATGTCCTCACCTTCGGCCTTGGAATCCGAGTAGCCGGAGACGATTTTCATGTCCAGGCCCTTGTCCACTGCGGTCAGCACGGAGAGCGGGTTGCCGACGGCAAAGTTCAGGTCCCCGGTGGAAACCGCGGGCAGCATGGCGGCACCGGCCGAGCTGGTGGTGAATTCCACGTCCAGCCCGTGCTTTTCGAAAATACCCTTGTCGATGCCGTATTTCACCGCCACGGAAGGGGCGATGGGCAAAACCCCGACAACCACCTTCGTCAGCGCGCCGTCGCCCGAGGCGCCCTCCGACTCGCTGTTGGAGGCGGCCGAGCCCGCAAGCGAGCCCTGGCCGCAACCGGTCAACGCCAGCGCCGCAATTGACGCACCTGCGATGAGCGTGGAAAGACGCTTCTTCATGAGTTCTCCTTGCTAGTCCGGGGGCCAAGAAACCCCGGCTCCACTTGCGATGTGTGTGACCCTCGCCACAGGTCATGTGTACAACCTAAACCAAACTATTGAATAAATCAATAATTGTTCATTGGTGTTCTCATCGATGTCGGACCGAGCTGCCGGACCCGGGTCGAGGGGCGGGATCACGGGGCGCCCTTTCACTCCCGACATCCGTGAAAATGCGCCGGAGGCGGGGGATGACACGCATGTGTCTTCCCCCGCCTCCGGCGCACGTCCCCGGCTCAGGCCAGGGTGCGCTTGCGGTGGCTTTCCCGCAAATCGGTCTTGCGGATCTTTCCGCTGGCCGTCCGCGGCAGGTCCGCGACGACCTCGACGGTGCGCGGGATCTTATAGCGGGCGAGCTTCCCGTCGAGGTGGGCGGCGATGTCATCGCGGGTGACGGGCTGGCCTTCGACCGGAACGATGACCGCGTGCACCGCCTCGCCCCACTTCTGGTCCGGGACGCCGATCACCGCAACGGAGGCCACCGACGGCAATTCCATGATGGCCTGCTCGACCTGGGCCGGGTAGATGTTTTCCCCGCCGGAGATGATCATGTCCTTCAAGCGGTCCGCGATGAAGAGGAATCCCTGCTCATCCACGTACCCCATGTCGCCGGACTTGAACCACGTCCCGTCCTGGAAGGAACCCGCCGTGGCGTCGTCCCGGTTCCAGTATCCGGGGATCACGTTGGGCCCCTGGACCAGAATTTCCCCGACCGCGTGGTCGGGAAGGTCCTGCCCGCCGGCGTCGACGATGCGGATACCGGTGAAGAAGTGCGGAAGTCCGGCGGAACCGGCCTTGGTACGGGAATGCTCGGGCTGCAGCGAGGTGGCACCCGGGGAGGTTTCGGTCATCCCGTAGCCTCCGGAGAAGGAGAGCCCACGGGCCTCGTAGGCCTCGAGCACCCGCATCGGGACCGCGGAGCCGCCGCAGGTGAGCATGCGGATCGAGGAGAGGTCGGTGGTGTCCCAGTCGGGGTGCTCCGCGAGCATTTGGTAGGTGGTCGGAACCCCGGACAGGGATGTGATGCCGTGGCGTTCGATGGCGGCCAGCACGGCCGCGGGCTCGAACCGGTCCTGCAGGACCAGGGTCCCGCCCTTGAGCAGGGTCGGAAGGGCTCCCATGCCCAGGGAGGCGACGTGGAACATCGGGGCGATCATCAAGGCGACCTGGCTGCTGGTGACGTCGTAGTCGACCAGCACGTTCAGCGAATTCCACGTCAGGTTTCCGTGGGTCAGGATCGCTCCCTTGGGGTTGCCGGTGGTGCCGGAGGTGTAGAGGATGATGGCGGTGTCATCCAGCGAGACCGGCACGTCCCGGTGTTCGTCCGAAGCCGCACGGATGGCCGTCTCATAGGAGCCGACGACCTCGTGGTCGTCCTCGACGACGAGCCGGCTTGCGACCGGCGCGATCGCGGTGGCCGCCTGGGCCAGGGACTCCAGTTGGCGGGCATTGACCAGCAGGCTTGTCCCGGAGTCCTGCAGGGCAAATGCCACCTCCCGCGGCGCTAGCCGGGTGTTGACCGGAACAAAAATCGCGCCGATGCTTCCGCAGGCGAAGAGCGTCTCGAGGAAGGCCGGGTGGTTGTTGCCCAGGTAGGCCACGCGATCCCCGCGTCCGATCCCCTGGCCCTCCAGGGCGTTGGCCAGCCGGTCGATTCGCTCGGCCAACACTTCGTAGCCCACCGACACCGCACCGTCAATGACGGCAGTGTGTCCGTGGGACTTCACGCGGCGCTTGTGGATCCAGCTTCCCAGTCCTTGGTTCAACATGAGCGTTTCTCCTTCCAACCACCGCTGCTTCGGTGGCACTGCCGAGGTGTGTTCAAGTGTGTGTGGCGCCATCGGGCACCCGGGTGGCGGCACCGCGGTGGGCACGGGATGTCCCGCGCCCACCGCGGGCAATTGCGCCGGGCCGGCCATCGACCCGGGAACGGGGTCTAGGCGTAGAAGCGGTAGATGCCGCGGGACACGACGGCCGGCTTCGGTGCGCCATCGACCTCGACGACCTGGTCGACGGCGATCTGGTAGCCGCCCTTGACCTCTTCGACCTCCGCGATCTGTGCCTTCATGCGGATCTGCGCACCGACCGGCACAGGAGACGGGAAGCGGACCTTGTCCAAGCCGTAGTTTACGCGGGTGGAGACGCCGGTGACGTCGAAGAGCTCCGACCAGAAGGCGATCTGCAGGCTCAGCGAAAGATAGCCGTGGGCGATGGGACCGCCGAAGGGCCCTTCCTTGGCCTTTTCCGGGTCGGTGTGGATCCACTGGTGGTCATCGGTCGCGTCGGCGAACGTGTTGACCTGGTCCTGGGTGACGGTGCGGAATTCGCTGTAGCCCAGGTCGGTGCCGGCCGCGGTTGCGAGCTGCTCGTAGGAAAGAACTGTCTGGCCCATGATGGGTACTCCTTTGATTTTAATTAAGTGGTTGGTGGTGACGCATGTGGTTGGTGGCGCGGTTGGGGGGGCCGTTTCCTAGCGGAAGGCCCCGATGCCGGTGATGGCCCGGCCGAGGATCAATGCATTGATCTCGTCGGTGCCCTCGTAGGAATAGATCGCCTCGGCGTCGGCATGGAAGCGGGCGACGGCGTAGTCGAGCACGATGCCGTTGCCGCCGCAGACCTCCCGGGCCAGTGCCGCAGTCTCGCGCAACATCCGCGCGGTGAACATCTTGGCCATGGCCGAGTTCTCGTCCTTGTAGATGCCCTCCTCCTGTGCCTGGGTCAGGCTGACCACCATGGCCAGGGACGCGGTGACGTTGGTGAGCATCGTGGCGAGCTTCTCCTGGATCAGCTGGAAGGATGCCAACGGCTTGCCGAATTGGTGGCGTTCGGAGACATACTTCAGCGCTGCCTCGTACGCGCCGGCCGCAGCACCGGCGGCGATCCAGGCGACGTCCGAGCGCATGTTGCGCAGGCATGCTGCGACATCGGCAAAAGAATTGATGTTTGCCAGGCGAGCCGAGGCCGGGACCTTGACGTCGATGAAATCTATGTCGGCGTTCTGCATGATCCGCAGGCTGGTCTTGCGCTCGATCTTGCTCAACTTGACGCCCGGCGCGTCGGTGGGCACCAAGAAGCACTTGACGTTGGCGTCGGTCGCGTCGCGGGCGAAGACCGCCAGCACGTCGGCCTGGGCCGCTCCACCGATCCAACGCTTGGCCCCGTTGATCACCCAGTGGCCGCCATCGGCCCCGGGCTCGAAAGTGGCAGCGGTTTCCAGTCCCCCGGCGATGTCCGATCCGTGTTCCGGCTCGGTGAGCGCGAAGACGCCCTTGTACTCGTAGGAGGCGATGCGAGGGTCCAGTGCGGCGACCTGCTCCTGGCTGCCGCCAAGGTTCACCGTGGTGCGGAACAGCCCGGACTGGGCGTTGTAGAAGGTGACGACCGAGGCATCCACGCGGGCCAGCTCGAAGTTCCGAAAACCGCCGAAGAGGCCGCGGACCTTTTCACCTGCCGCCAGCACCTCGGCCGGGCGCATCATGTCCAGGCCCACGAGAGGTTCGATGATGGATTCCGGGAATTCCCCGCGCTCCCAGTGGTCGTTGAGAACCGGACGCACGTGCTCATCGAGCACGGAGCGCAGGCGCAGCAGGGCGGCGCGCTCGGCGTCCGAAAGCAACCGGGCGAAACCGTACTGGTCGCTGGGGTAGAAGTCGGTCATGACGTCCCGAGTCCCAGCACGCGCACCGCGTTGTCCTTGAGGATCAACGGGCGGACTTCGTCCTTCAGCGGCAGTCCGGCGAAGGCGCCGAGCCACTTTTCGGGGGTGATCAGCGGGTAGTCGGTGCCGAAGAGCACTTTGCGGGAAAGCACGTTGTTGCTCATCTTCACCAGGGACTCGGGGAAGTACTTCGGGCTCCAGCCCGAGAGGTCGATGAACACGTTCGCCTTGTGCGTGGCGATCGAGTTGGCCTCGTCCTGCCACGGCACCGAGGGGTGAGCCATGATGATGGTGAGCCCCGGGAAGTCCGCCGCCACGTCGTCGAGCAGCAGCGGGTTGGAGTAGCGCAGCTTGATGCCGCGGCCGCCGGGCAGCCCGGCACCCATGCCGTTCTGCCCGGTGTGGAAGATGCACGGCAGCCCGAGGTCCTCCAACGCCGCCCAGAGCGGATAGAACTCCTGGGACGAGGGGTCGAAGCCCTGCACCGAGGGGTGGAACTTGAAACCCCGCACCCCCAGCTCGGTGGCCTGGCGGCGTGCCTCCGTGATCGCGGCCGGGCCGGTGCGCGGGTCCACGGAACCGAAGGGGATCAGGACGTCGTTGTTGCGTGCGGCCCCGGCCACCAGGTCGTCGATGGAGTTCGGCTCGTGGCCCAGCGCGGTGCGGGCATCGACGGTGAAGAGCACCGCGGCCATCTTCGCCTCGCGGTAGACCTCGGCGATGCGGTCCACCGAGGGCGTGCGTTCCTCGGACTTGAAGTAGGCGGCCGAAGCCTCAAAGAGGTCTTCGGGCATGGCCTTGTGCCCGCACTCGTCGACCTCGAGGTGCACATGCATGTCGATCGCGGTGACCGAGTCGAGGTCGATGTTGGATTCGTAGCGGATGCTCATGGCGCTGCTGTGGCTTTCTACTTGGCTGCTGGTTCGGGCTGCAACTCAGCCGGCAGCTCCGGGAACGTCTCACCGACGGACTGCAGGTTGCCCGCGAACGGGAAGCGTTCCTGCAAGGTCGCGTAGTCCCAGCCGCCGTCGTTGAACTCCGAGGCGATGGCCTCGGGGTGGCTCCACAGCTGCAGGCGGTCCCCGCCGGCGCCGATGGCCTGTCCGGTGATGTTGCCGGCTTCCTCGGAGGCGAGGAAGGCGATGAGCCCAGCGACATCGTCGGCGGTGCCGAAGCCCAGTTCCTTGCGGAAGAAGTCCGGCATGGCCTCGCCGCGCTCGTCGGCCTCCACGGCCTTGGCGAAGAACGGGATGGTCTTGGTCATGGCGGTGGCGGCCACGGGGATCACGGCGTTGACGGTGACCCCGGCGCGCTTCATTTCCATGGCCCAGGTGCGGACCATGCCCACGATGCCGGCCTTGGCGGCGGAGTAGTTGGTCTGGCCGAAGTTCCCGCGCTGCCCGGTGGGCGAGCCGATGGTGATGATGCGGCCGGCGATGCTGTTTTCCTTGAAGTAGGCGTAGGCCTCGCGGACGCAGGTGAAAGTGCCGCGCAGGTGCACGTTGATGACCAGGTCGAAGTCCTCGTCGGTCATCTTCAGGATCGACTTGTCGCGCAGCACCCCGGCATTGGTCACCAGTATGTCCAGGCGTCCGAAGTTTTCCACGGCGGAGGCCACGAGTGCCTTGGCGGTTTCGGTGGAACCGACCGGTGCCACGACCGAGACGGCCTTGCCCCCGGCCGCGGTGATCGAGGCGACGGCCTCGGCTGCCACGTCTGCATCGACATCGTTGATGACCACGGCAGCACCCTGACGGGCCAGCTCCTGCGCGTAGCTCAGGCCGAGTCCGCGGCCGCTGCCGGTAACGATTGCAACTTTTCCAGCCAGTGACATGTCTGCTCCTTCAAGGGTAGTTATTGCCCCCGCCGACCCTGTCGTGGGAACCTTGCTACATACATAACAACTTAAACTCTTGATAAAGTCAATGATTAAGTTTCTTATCCATCTCGAGGGGCAGCAGCATGGCGACCAAGCCGGGCACCACCATGAACACCATTGACCGATTCCTGGGCAGCGAACTGGCGGGGGACATCGAGTTCCTCACCGCCCGCACCCGTTCGCTGGGATCGGCACGCGCCAACAGGCTCTTGGCCCCGCTGGGACTAAAGGTCCGCTCCTACTCGGTGCTCTCGCTTGCCTGCAGCGGGCTGGCGCCCACGCAGCGCGAGCTCGCGGAATTCCTCTCGCTGGATCCGAGCCAAATCGTGCCGCTGGTGGACGCACTGGAGGGCGAGGGGCTGGTCGAGCGGACCGCAGACCCCAACGACCGCCGCTCGAAGGTCATCACCGGAACCAAGGCAGGCGAGCAGCTATACAAGAAGGCCCGGAAGGCCACCGCCGAGGGTGAGGCCGTGGCGATGGCGAAGTTGAGCCAGGCGGAGCAGGAATCGCTGCGCGAAATGCTCTCGCGCATTGCCTTCCCCGACTAGACCGAGTCCCCCCGGCAACGCCGGCATAGCCCCTACCCACCGCTCAACAAAGGAACCACCCGCCCCTCCGCAGCGACGCCTGGCCTCGACACCAGCCTTCTGAATTGGAATTTGCGACGATTCCGACCCTAAATAACCGCATATGAGGCATTATTGAACCATGCCGAAAATTCGAGTCTCCGAAGCATCCCGCTTCCTCGGTGTCAGCGACGACACCATCCGCCGCTGGACCGAAAACGGAACCCTCACCGCGCACAAGGACGATTCCGGTCGCGTAGCCGTGGACGGACTCGAGCTTGCCCAACTGGCACGCAGCCAAGCCCAGCTTCCCGATGACCAGTCGCTGGTCGGGTCCTCGGCCCGAAATAGATTCGTCGGACTGGTCACCGGCATCACCATGGACACCGTGATGGCCCAGGTCGAGCTGCAGTGCGGCCCGTTCCGCGTCGTGTCCCTGATGAGCAGCGAAGCCGCCCGCGAACTGGGACTCGAGCTGGGATCGATCGCCACGGCAGTGGTCAAGGCGACCACCGTCATCATCGAATCCCCGCAAGGGAAGACGGCGACATGAGCGCCCGCCGCAGGATCGCCGCTGCGATCGGCCTCGCTTTGGCGATGGTTCCGGGGCTGGCCGGCTGCGCATCCCCCGCCCAGCCACAACAGGCCGGCGCAGGCCCGAGTGGGGAAATCACCGTCTTTGCCGCGGCCTCGCTGAAGGCCCCATTTACCGAGATCGCGGAAGGACTCGAGGCGAAACACCCGGGCACGGCGATCGGGCTGAACTTCGCCGGGTCCTCTGACCTGGTCACCCAAATCACCGCCGGAGCACCCGCCGATGTGTTCGCGTCGGCCGACCCGAGCAACATGGGCAAGCTCTCCGCGGCGGGGCTCGTCGACGGCGCGCCCACAACCTTCGCGACCAATACCCTGGCCATCGCGGTCCCGCCGGACAACCCGGCCTCGATCGCCACGTTTGCCGACCTTGCAACCCCGGGGGTGAAGGTCGTGATCTGCGCGCCCCAGGTGCCGTGCGGTGCAGCAACCAAGAGCGTCGAGGCTGCCGCAAGGACAACGCTCACGCCGGTCAGTGAGGAATCCTCCGTCACCGATGTGCTGGGCAAGGTGACCAGCGGCGAGGCGGATGCCGGGCTGGTCTATGTGACCGACGTCTTGGCCGCTGGCGACAAGGTCAAGGGAATCAATTTTCCCGAATCCAAAACAGTGGTCAACGCCTACCCCATCGCCACGGTCGCCAACAGCGCCAACAAGGAACTGGCCAATGCATTCACGGAGTACGTGACCGGCCCCGCAGGCAGGAAGGTCCTCACGGATGCCGGTTTCGGAAATCCGTAGGAATCCGATGTTGCGACGCAGCGGAGCCGGATACACGGCCGTCCCGTCGTGGATCTACGCGCTCGCGGCCGTGGGCGCGCTCTTCGTCATGCTCCCCCTGGTGGCGATGCTCGCCAAGGTCAAGTGGTCCCAGTTCATCCCGCTGGTCACCTCGGAATCCTCGCTGACCGCGCTGGGCTTGAGCCTGCGCACCTCGGCGGCCAGCACCGCGCTGTGCATCGTCCTGGGCGTCCCGCTGGCGCTGGTGCTGGCCCGCGGGAACTTCCCCGGCCAGCGGGTGCTGCGCGCCTTCGTGCTGCTGCCGTTGGTGCTGCCGCCGGTGGTCGGTGGCATCGCCCTGCTCTACACCTTCGGGCGCCAGGGCCTGCTGGGCCGCAGTCTCGAGATTGCGGGAATCCAGATCGCCTTCTCCACCTCCGCCGTGATCCTGGCCCAGACCTTCGTTGCCTTGCCCTTCCTGGTGGTCAGTCTCGAGGGCGCGCTGCGCAGCGCGGGCGGAAAGTACGAGGCGGTTGCCGCAACCCTGGGTGCCCGGCCCAGCACGGTGCTGCGCCGCGTGAGCCTGCCGCTGGTGCTGCCCGGCCTGGCCTCGGGCGCGGTCCTCGCCTTTGCCCGCAGCCTCGGCGAATTCGGGGCGACGCTGACCTTCGCCGGTTCCCTGCAGGGCGTCACCCGGACCCTGCCGCTGGAAATCTACCTGCAGCGCGAGACCGATGCCGACGCCGCCGTGGCGTTGTCCCTGGTGCTGGTTGCCGTGGCCGTCATCGTGGTGGCCCTGTCCTACAGCAGCCCCCGCAAGCAAAAGGCAGAAGCGGAGGCGACCCGGTGACAATCCACTTCGAGGCCGCGCTCAAGGCCAGGAATTTCGACGTCACACTGGAACTTGCGCCGGGCGAGACCCTGGCCGTGCTGGGACCCAACGGGGCAGGCAAGTCAACGCTGCTGGCCATCATGGCCGGGCTGCTGCGCCCGGATTCCGGACGGGCGTCCATCGGCGAGCGCACGCTCTTTGATCTCTCGGGCGCACGGACGCACTGGATGGCCCCGCACGAGCGGGGAACCGCGTTGCTGGCGCAGGAACCGCTACTGTTCCCGCATCTGAGCGTGCTCGAGAACGTCGCCTTCGGGCCGCGCAGCAAGGGCGGTACCGCGGCCGAATCCAGGGCCACCGCGCGGCAGTGGCTCGCCGCCACGGACACCGAATCCCTGGCGGCGCGGCGTCCCGGCGAACTCTCGGGCGGGCAGGCCCAGCGGGTTGCCGTGGCCCGTGCCCTGGCCGCGGGGCCCGACCTGCTGCTGCTCGATGAGCCCATGGCCGCGCTGGACATCCATGCCGCCCCCTTGATGCGCCGGCTGCTCAAGCGCGTGCTCGAGGGCCGCAACGCCATCATCATCACGCACGACGTGCTCGACGCCCTGATGCTCGCCGACAAGGTCGTCGTCATGGAGCACGGCCGCATCACCGAGGCCGGACCCAGCCGGGATGTGTTGGGCAGGCCCCGGTCCCGGTTCGCCGCCGGGCTCGCGGGGTTGAACCTGATCGCCGGCACGGCCCACAGGGAGGGAATCGACACCCCCTATGGGCTCATCTCCGGAATCCACGAGGACGAGCTGCGGGAAGGGGACCTTGCGGCGGCAGCCTTCCCCCCGTCCGCGGTCTCCGTGTACCTGGACCCTCCGCACGGCAGCCCGCGCAACCTGCTTCGTGCCACCGTCACCGACCTGGAACCGCACGGGGACGCCATCCGGGTGCGGGCCAGGGATCTGGCCGCGGACATCACCCCGGCGGCGCTGGCCGAGCTTGGGCTGGTGCCCGGCGCCGAGGCCTGTTTCGTGCTCAAGGCCACCGCGGTCACCATCTACGCGACGTGACCGGGACTTGTGGCGACCAAGGACACAATGGTCCCCAAGCGGCGCACCACCGGCCCACGCGCCGCGGACGGCCTCCCCGCGTGGCCTACTCTCCAGCCACGGACCAGTTACCCGAGCCACGGGGCTCGAACGACGCGATGACAACGGCAAGGAACCGTTCCAACGCGGGCGACGGGCGCATCTGCGCGGAGCGAATCAACGCCGGGCGCAAAGGTGCCATCCCTCCGACCACCTCGACCATCCGCACTCCGGGAGAAAAGAGCCGCGCCAGGTCCATGGGCATGATCCCCACCCCGATGCCTGCGGCGACCAGAGGCAGGGCAGTTTGCAAGGTGGACACGTATTGCACTCGGTTGGGCCTGAATCCCTCCCGGCGCCACAGCTCCTCGGCAAGCTCCGCCAACCCCGGGAACCCGGGAACCGCCTCGGGAATGATCCAGGCATCCCGCGCATAAGCGGCCGCAGCCACGGGACCATCGCCCGCCTCCCTGTCCAACGGGACCACCAGCCCAAGCGGCATCTCGGCCAGCGGTTCAACGACCAGTGCCGGATAGGCGGCGGCCACGGCCACGGTGTCCGTTGGGGCAATGAACCCCACGTCGGCCCCTCCGTCGGCAACGCGATTGAGAACCTGCAGCGGGTTGGGGTCCGATAGCAGAACCTCCACTCCTTCGGCCTCCACGCTGAAGCGCTTGAGCAGCGGAGGCAACAAGGACCACGAAATCGACGGCACACACGCGATCCGCAACCGCCCCTCCAGCCCTTGGCCAACCCGTTGCACCAAGTCCTCAATGCGGCCCGACCACCGGAGCAGGTCCCTCCCCTGCTCCACGAGCAGGCGTCCCGCAACCGTGGGCTCGACGCCCCGCGGTAAACGATGCAGGAGCTTGGCGCCAACCTCGCGTTCGAGCGCCTGGATCGCCTGGCTCAACGGTGGCTGCGTCATATGCAGGCGGCGGGCCGCAAGGGACACCGACCCCTCCTCGACCACCGTCAGGAAATACTCGAGTTTGCGCAAGTTCATAGTCGCACCTTATATGGGGATCCAATGAAATTGATATTTGTCCTATGGGTCGACAGGGCACAAGCTAAATAGTGACGCACGACACCCTTGTCAATCTTTCCTGGAGGCCCCATGAGCCGCGCACCATCCACCGCACGGCGCCTGGCCGCGGCACTCGCCGGCCTGTGCGCAATCCTGCTGATCACCGGATGCGGTGTCGGCATGGGCAGCGCGACAGTACTGTCCCCAAACGACCCCATCAAGGTCGGCGTCATCCCCGTCGCCGACTTCGCACCCGTGTACATCGCCCAGGAAGAGGGATACTTCAAGGACGAGGGGCTTAACGTCCAAACCCAGGTCATGCAAAATGCCGCGGCCATCGCACCATCGGTCATCAACGGCCAGCTGCAATTCGGAACCGCCGCGGTACCTCCGTTCTTGGCAGCGGTCCAGAAGGGTTTGCCGCTAAAAGCGGTGGCGAACGGCACCTCCATTGCCAAAGACCCCGAACTCGACCCCTCCGCACTCGTCGTCGCCAAGGGCAGCGGGATCGAGCGACCCCGCGACCTCGAAGGCCACACCGTTGCCGTCAACGCCTTGACCTCCATCGTCCACGTCGTCGCCGCGGCCGCCATCCAGAAAGACGGCGGCGATCCCTCCAAGGTCACGTTCGTTGCCATGCCGTTTCCCGACATGGTCTCCGCCCTTGACCGCGGGGCCATTGACGCAGCCTCACTGGTGGAACCATTCCAGGCCAAGACCGTCGCCAATGGGTCACGGGTTCTCGCCCACCCCTATTCGGCAACCTTGAGACCCAATGGCACCTTCACGGTGATCTTCACCGCCGGCCCGTTTGCGCAGAACAACCCGGAGACCGTCGAGAAATTCCAACGGGCCATCAACCGCGCCAGCGTACTTGCGGCCAGCCATCCGGAGAAGGTCGGGCAGGTCCTGGCCAAGTACGGCAAGCTCCCCCCGGAGGTCTTCGCCAAGATGCGGGTGCCGATGTACACCGACGACCTCAGCGTCCCGGCCATGGAGCACACCGCAAAACTCATGCAGGGACTGGGCTTCCTGCCCGGACCCGTCGACGTCGAAGGAGCCGTCTGGCAATGACCACCACCATGACCACCGCCCCGGTCGCAGGGCAGAGCACCCGGCGGCCCCGCACACGAATCAGGAGAGGCCCCGCCGCCACAACCGGGGGTCGCTTCGTTCTGGGTGCCGGCACCGTTCTGGTCGCGTTTGCGCTGTGGGAGCTCCTCTCACGCACCGGCGTCCTGCCCGCCGGCTCGATCCCGCCGGCCTCGGCGGTGCTCGCGGAATTCGCTACGCAGCTCACGTTGCCGATTTTCTGGGCCTACCTCTGGGACACGCTCTCGGTGGCGCTGCTCGGCCTGGCAATCATCATCGCCGTCGCCACGCCTCTAGCCCTGCTGATCGGGCTGGTGAAGCCGTTCGCCGAGTCGACATGGTTCCTGGTGGAGTTCCTCAAGCCGATCCCGCCAGTCGCACTGATCCCCCTGGGCCTGTTGCTCTGGGGCCCGTCCCCCGGGATGAAACTGTTCTTGATCGTCCTGGGCGCCATCTGGCCGCTGCTCACCCAACTTGTCTACGGCGTGAAGGAAGTCAACGGCGTGGCCACCGACATGGCCCGCAGCTACCGGTTGGGCTGGTGGCTGACCACCTCCCGGCTCGTGGCACCGTCGATCCTTCCGTTCGCACTGACCGGCCTGCGCATTTCCGCGGCGATCGCGATCATCGTCGCCGTGGTCACCGAGATGATCGGGGGCGCCGCCGGGCTCGGCCAGGGCATTGTCGTCGCCCAGTCCGCCGGGGCGCTAACCGAAATGTACGCACTGATCCTCGCCGCGGGGCTTTTGGGTCTCGGCCTGAACGCGGCGTTCCGGGCGGCCGAAAAACCGCTGCTGTTCTGGCACCCGTCCGTACGTGAGGAGTCCTCCCGATGAGCACCACCGCCAACACCGGCGCGCCCGCGCGCCACAAGTCCCAGCGGCTGTTCCTCCTGCGAGCCTGGCTGCCGGTGGCACTGGTTCTGCTGTGGTGGATCGCCTCGGCCGGAAGCACGTCCCTGTACTTCCCTTCGCTGTCAAAGATTCTCGCAACGCTGGGGAGCGACTGGCTCGGTCCCGGCCTGGCCGAAAACCTGCTCCCCAGCCTGGGCAAGTTCCTGGCCGGGTTCCTGATCGCCGCCACCGGCGGGATCGTGTTCGGGCTGCTGATCGGGCTCTCAAGCACGCTCGCGGCCGCCGTGGAACCGATCGTGCAGTTCCTGCGCTCCCTGCCCCCTCCGGTGCTGCTGCCCATCGGGATCCTCGTCTTCGGCATCGGCGCCCCCATGAACATTGCGATCATCGCCTTCGGCGCCATCTGGCCGACCCTGCTGAACACCATCGACGGCGTGCGCTCGCTGGACTCCCAGGTCCGGGACATGTCCCGGTCCTACAGGCTGACCATGCCACAGCGGGTCCGCTACGTCGTGTTGCCAAATGCCGGACCCCAGATCTTCGCCGGCCTGCGCACCACGCTGCAGATCTCGATCATCCTGATCGTCGTCTCCGAGATGGTCGCCTCCGTCAACGGCATCGGCTACTACCTGCTCAACTCCCAGCAAACCTTCGCCGTCGCCCAGACCTGGGCCGGAACGCTGCTGTTGGGAATCCTCGGCTACCTCGCCAACCTCATCTTCCTCCGCATCGAGGCACGCGTCCTGCGCTGGCACTCCGGAATGCGGGCCGCCTCCGGAAAGGACGCATGACATGACCACCCAACCCACCTCCTTCGAAGGCCCCGTCCCCGGCGAAACCGCATCGCCCTTTGGCGAAGTCCTCCTGGAACTGGAACAGCTGCGCAAGTCCTACGGCTCCACCCGGATCCTCGACGGAGTGGACCTGTCCATCCGCAGGGGCGAGTTTGTCTGCATCGTCGGCCCCTCCGGCTCCGGAAAGACCACGCTGCTCAAGTGCATGGCCGGGCTGCTCGATCCCACCGACGGCCGGACGATCTTCGAGGGCGAGACCGTCACCGAACCGCCGGCCAAGCTCGCCGTCGTCTTCCAGGACTACTCCCGGTCCTTGCTGCCGTGGTTGAGCGTGGCGGCCAACATCGAGCTTCCGCTGAAGAACAAGCTGCCCAAGGCTGAGCGCCCGGCACGCATCGAGCAGGTGCTGAAGGCCGTGGGCCTGGCCGGGAAGGGAGAGCTGTACCCCTGGCAGATGTCCGGCGGCATGCAGCAGCGCGCCGCCATCGCCCGCGGGCTGGCCTACCAGCCCGACGTGCTGCTCATGGACGAACCCTTCGCCGCGGTTGATGCCCAGACCCGCATCGAACTGGAAGACCTGGTGCTGCGGGTCCGCCGGGACTTCGACACCACGGTCGTCTTTGTCACCCACGACATCGACGAGGCCGTCTATCTTGGCGACCGCGTGATCGTGCTCTCCGGCGCTCCCACCACCGTCAACCGCAACATCCCCGTGGACCTGCCGCGGCCCCGCGACCAACGCGACACCAAGCTGCTGCCCGAATACGCGCAGCTGCGCGCCGAGGTCTTCGAACTCATCCAGTCCGCCCAATCCCACGCCTCAATCTCCTAGCGCCAGGAAGGAAAACAACCATGGCACATCTCCCCCTGGATGCCGAACAGGCCGCCCGGCACCGCACCCGCGTCACCCTCCTGGGCACCGCCGGCGGCCCCCCGTGGTGGGACGGATCGGACCGCGCGGGCATCTCCACCGTCATCTCGGTCGGCGATGACCACTACCTCATCGACTGCGGCGAGGGCTGGGGCCCGCAATTCCGCAAGTCCGGCCTGGGGCCCACCGGGTTCCAGAAGGGCCTGGACAACCTGCGCGGGGTGTTCATCACCCACCACCACTCCGACCATATGATCGACTACCCGAACCTGCTGCTGCTGGCCTGGCACAACGGCTCCGACGGCCTCAAGCAGCCCATCCAGGTCGTCGGACCGGGCAACCGCGGCACCCTGCCCCCGATCTTCGCCCAGGAGAAGCGCGAGCACCTCCCGGAGGTCTTCCACCCCGAATCGCCCACCCCAGGGCTCGTCGAATCCACCCAGCGCCTGCTCGAGGCCTACGCCATGGACATCAACGACCGGATGCGCGACAACGCCAAGCAGGACCTGCGCGAGATCTTCGAGTTCCGTGACATCGAGCTGCCCGCCGGCACCGGCCGGGACCCGAACGGCGACCCGACCCCCGCCATGGAGCCTTTCGAGGTCTACCGCGACGAAAACATCAGGGTGACCGCAATCCTGGTGGACCACCGGCCGATTTTCCCGGCGTTCGCGTTCCGCTTCGAGACCCCCGACGGATCCATCGTCGTCTCCGGGGACACCGGGGTGTGCGATAACTTGGTGACCATCGCCCAGGGCGCCGACATCCTCCTGCACGAGTGCATCGACATGGACTGGGTCGACGGGCTGATGGGCCCGGACTCCCCCAAACCCGACCCGAACCTGATGCAGCACATGCTCGCCGCGCACACGGCCATCGAAGAGGTCGGCCCGCAGGCGCAGAAGGCAGGCGTCGACACCCTGGTGCTCACCCACCTGGTCCCGGGCAACACCCCCGTCGAGAAGTGGGAAAAGGCCCAGGTCGGGTTCTCCGGCACCCTGGTGGTGGGCGAGGACCTGATGGTCTTCGGCCTGGGCGCGCCCAGCCAAGCGCCGCTCGCCCCGAGCGTTTAGTCACGGGGCGGGTTCGCGCACGGCACCGCTGGTGCTGTGCGCGAACCCGCATCTAGACTGGAGATCCATGTCACACACTTCAGCCACGCTCCCGGCCGGGTTCAGCCGGTTTTCGACCGACTCCGTGCCGAGCGAGCGGCGCATCCACCAGTGGGAGCGCCACAACGCCCGCGCCTTGGTCGGCCTGACGGCGGCCACCGACGGCGCGGCATCCCTGCGCGCCACGGAGCTGAATCTTTCTCTGCCCAGGCTCCGACTTGCCCGGGTGACCGGCACGGCGCACCGCGTGTTCCGCGACGAGGCGCAGGTCGCCGCCCACCCCGCCGGAGGCGTGGTTGCCTATCTCGCGATCCGCGGCACGGGCCGCTTCGTCCACCGCGGCGGCACCGAGACCGTGGCGCCCGGGCAGGGCATCCTTGTTGACGCGGACCAGCCCTTCGAGCGGGTCTTCAGCGAGGGGCTGACCGAGGTTGCGGTGAAGGTGCCCCGGGCGGCCATCGCCCACCGGAGCGGATCGCCCCGGCTCACCCGTCCGCAAACCTTTGAATTCGCAGGCGCGGCCGAGGGCCCGGGCGCCAGGCTGGCCGCGACCGCGACGGATGCATTGTCGGGCCGCCCCGCCGCGTGGGAAACCCTCGAGGAAAATTTCATCGACATGGTCGCCGAGCTGCTGGCCGACGGCCCGGCCGCCGGGCACCTTGAGGCCGCCGAGGCCTTCATCGCGGCCCACTACCGCCGCCACGAGCTGTCCGCCTGGGGCATCGCCGCGGGGATCGGGGTTTCCGAACGCCAGCTCTCCCGCGTCTTCGCCGCCTCCGGGCAGTCCATCCCCCGGGCAATCCTGGCCGCACGGCTCCAGGGTGTGCAGCGACTGTTCGCCACCGCGGCCCTGTCCCACATCCCCATGTCGGAGATCGCCACGCGGTGCGGGTTCTCCTCGCAGGCGCAGTTCTCCCGCAGCTACAAGGAGCACTTCGGCATGCCCCCGCTGCGGCACCGGCGCGAGCTCCTCGCCGGCAGCTAGCCACGCCCTCGGCCCCTTTCCACGTTTTTTGCGTTTTTCCGCCGTGCCCGCCGACACCCAACCACGAGACGCACATCACGTCCATGCTGGAGACAACCCCGCCGGCACCACCGCCGGCCGAATCCAAGGAGCTCCCATGGTTGTCTTCCATGACGGCGTAGCCGAGACGCAAACCCCCGACACCGCCATCGTCGAGACCGACGTCCTGATCGTCGGTTCCGGCCCCGCCGGTTCGTCCGCGGCCCTCTTCCTGTCCTCGCTCGGTGTCCCGAACATCATGATCACCAAGTACCGCTGGACGGCCAACACGCCCCGGGCACACATCACCAACCAGCGCACTATGGAGATCTTCCGCGACGTGGGCATCGAGGAACAGGTCTTGGCGGAGGCCACCCCGCACGAGATGATCGGGGACACCGTTTTCTGCACCTCGATTGCCGGGGACGAGATCGGGCGCATCCTCACCTGGGGCAACCACCCGGCACGCCACGCCGACTACGAGCTCGCCTCCCCGTCGCTGAACTGCGACATCCCGCAGACCTACCTGGAACCGATCCTGGTCAAGAACGCGACCATGCGCGGCACCCAGGCGCAGTTCTCCACGGAATACCTTTCCCACATCCAGGATGCCGACGGCGTCTCGGTCCGCGTGCTCAACCGCCTTACCGGCCACGAATACACGATCCGCGCCAAGTACCTCATCGGCGCCGATGGTGCCCGATCGAAGGTTGCTTCCGATGTCAACCTGCCGCTGGAGGGACAGATGGACATCGCCGGCTCGATGAACATCACCTTCAAGGCGGATTTGGCCAAGCTGGTGGGCCACCGACCCTCGGTCCTGTACTGGGTCGTCCAGCCGGGCTCCAACATCGGCGGCATCGGTGCCGGGCTGGTGCGCATGGTCAGGCCGTGGAACGAATGGTTGATTGTCTGGGGTTTTGACATCACCCAGGGAACCCCCGAAGTGACCGAGGAGGACGCCCTGGCGGTGATCCGCAACCTGATCGGCGTCCCGGACCTGGAAGCCGAAATCACCGGCATCTCGCTCTGGGGCAACAACGAACAGTACGCCACCACGCTGCAGTCGGGCCGGGTGTTCTGTGCTGGGGACGCCGTCCACAAGCATCCGCCAAGCAACGGGCTGGGTTCCAACACCTCCATCCAGGATTCCTACAACCTGGCGTGGAAGCTTGCCGCGGTGCTCAAGGGGCAGGCCGCCCAGTCCCTGCTGGACACTTACACGGCCGAACGCGCGCCGGTCGCCAAGCAGATCGTCACCCGCGCCAACCAATCCGGGCGCGAGTTCACCAAACTCTTCGAGGCCCTGGGCCTCACCGCAGCGCAAACCGAAGCCGAGATGCTGGCGGCCATCGAGTCCCGGAAGGACAACACGCCCGCCGGGGCCGCCAAGCGCACCGCCATCCGCGAGGCCATGGAGATCAAGAACTACGAGTTCAACGCGCACGGCGTGGAACTGGGCCAGTACTACGAATCGGCCGCCGTCGCCGCGGACGGCACGCGACGCCCGGCGCCGGCGCGGGACGCCGAGCTCTACTACGAGCCCTCCACCCACCCGGGCGTCCGCCTGCCCCACGCGTGGGTCGGCGACTGGACCCGAAAGTTTTCCACGCACGACCTGGCACCCTACGGGCAGTTCACGCTCTTCACCGGCATCACCGGCGAGGACTGGGACACCGCGGCCCAAAAGGTCTCCGACCAGCTGGGTGTCACCGTCAAGGCCGTGGTCATCGGCCCCGGGCAGGAGGTCACCGACCTGTACTTCGACTGGGAACGGCTGCGCGGCGTGGCCGAGGACGGGGCGGTCCTGGTTCGGCCCGACAAGCACGTAGGCTGGCGTTCGCAGGGAATGCCGGGCAATCCCGAGGCCGCGCTGCGCAGCGCAGTCTCATCCATCCTGGGCAACGGAGAAGAAGCATGAGCCTGTCATTTGAACACACCACCCTGGGCCAGCGGGTCCTCTTCGGGTCCGGGAAGGCAGCCGAAAACCTCGCCGCCGAAACCTCACGGCTCGGCGCCGGCAGCATCATGGTCATCGCCTCGGACTTCGAGATGCCCATGGCCCGGACGGTCGCCGCCGGGATCGAGGTGACGCTGTGGCACAACGAGGTGGTCATGCACGTGCCGATCGAAACCGCCCACGCCGCCCGCGACGCCGCGACGAATGCCCGGATCGACCTGATTGTCTGCGTGGGCGGCGGCTCCACCACCGGACTGGCCAAGGCAGTCGCCCTGGAAACCGGCATCCCGATCATCGCCGTGCCCACCACCTACGCCGGTTCCGAGGCCACCAACGTCTGGGGACTGACCGAGGCCGCCCGCAAAACCACCGGGGTCGATGACCGGGTCCTTCCCGTCACGGTGATCTACGACGCCGAATTGACGCTGTCGCTGCCGGTGGAAATGTCGGTGGCCTCCGGCCTGAACGGCATGGCGCACTGCATCGACTCGCTCTGGGGCCCGCGCGCGGACCCGATCAACGCGGCCCTGGCCGCCGAGGGCATCCGCGCCCTGGCCCAAGGACTGCCCAAGATCAAGAACGACCCGGCCGGCCTGCCCGGGCGCGAACAGGCCCTTTACGGGGCCTACCTCTCGGCCGTGGCCTTTGCCTCGGCGGGATCCGGAATGCACCACAAGATCTGCCACGTGCTCGGCGGGACCTTCAACCTGCCCCACGCCCAGACCCACGCCACCGTGCTGCCCTACGTTCTCGCGTTCAACGCCCCGCACGCCCCCGAGGCCGAGGCACGCGCCGCTGCGGCCTTCGGCGCCGACACCGCCCTCGGCGGACTGCAGGCGCTGCGCGAGCTGCTCGATGCCCCGCGGGCGCTGGAGGACTACGGCTTCACCGAGGCCGGCATCGCCGAGGCCGTCGAGGTCGCCCTGCCCGCGATCCCCGCCAGCAACCCCCGCCGCGTCACCGCCGACAACCTCGCCGCCCTGCTCACCGCGGCGTTGAACGGCGCCGACCCCAAGACCCTCACCGACCTTTCCTGAACCACTTCCCCACCACGACTTTCCATGGAGAACACCATGAACAACACCACCGGCACCACCGAGACCACCGGCGTCCCCGGCACCGCGCGCCCCGGCAGCCAGGTCAGCGAACAGCAGCAACGCGTGGAGGAGGACCTCACCGCCCGGGTCCTGGCCTCCTTCGAAACCTGCACCGACGAGCGCCTCAAGCACCTCATGCAATCCCTGACCCGCCACCTGCACGCCTTCATCCGCGACGTTCGGCTCACCGAGGACGAATGGGAGGCCGCCATCGGATTCCTTACCGCCGCCGGACACATCACCGACGAGAAGCGCCAGGAATTCGTCCTGCTCTCCGACGTGCTCGGCGCCTCCATGCAGACCATCGCGGTGAACAACGAGGCACAGGGGAGCGCGACCGAGGCGACCGTCTTCGGCCCGTTCTTCGTCGAAGACGCCCCCGAAATCCCGCTCGGCGGGGACATCGCCGGCGGAGCGGCCGGCCAGCCCTGCTGGATCGAGGGCACCGTCACCGACACCGTCGGCACCCCCGTCCCCAACGCGCGGATCGAGGTCTGGGAAGCGGACGAGG